>NZ_QUGE01000024.1:0-36364 GCF_003478825.1 Peptoclostridium sp. AF21-18 | reverse complement strand
CATAAAAATTGCTCCCTTCTAAGTTTAAAGTGAATTTATTTATTTCACTTGTCTACTCAGAGGGGAGCAGTTCAAACCACGTCTGCAGATTGTCGCTGGAGTAGTAGTTATAAATATTGTCCTTATTTTATTATATTTTAATAAGTTTTATTTAGTTTTTTATCTGATATAAGAATAGTGGTTAACTTGCATAATTGTCGATGCAAATTAATCTGTGGTTATACGCAAAATTTTAGTCTACTAAGAAATACAGTTGCGAACATACTTAGTATTTCGTTTTGGTGATAGAGAAGTTTATAAAATGTTAGAAGCCAAGAGGATTATGAAATAATTAATCTTCTTGGCTTTTTATTATTCTTTAATAAGATTTATTTTATATTTTATTGCTAAAATTGCATTAAATAAAAATTATTTGACTATATTAAATATAGATAGATTTTTGATTTTTTTAGTTATAGCTCAATTTAAAAAATAAAATTTATAGAGGTAAAACTTATGAAGAATGATATTATTATTTTTAGGAATGGTGAATTAGAGTTAGAAGTAACCATTAGTGAAGATAGAGAAACAGTTTGGCTTTCAGCCAACCAAATGTCGGAATTGTTTGATAGAGATGAAAAAACAATTCGTAAGCATATCAATAATGTATTTAAAGAGAAAGAAGTAAATAAAGAAAACAACACGCAAAAAATGCGTGTTGATGGTGTAAAACAGCCTGTTTTATTTTATTCACTTGATGTTATTATTTCTGTTGGATATCGTGTTAAATCACAAAGAGGGGTAGATTTTAGAAAATGGGCAAGTTCAATTTTAAAAGAATATATGATTAAAGGATATTCTATTAATCAAAAGAGAATAGAGGCTTTGAATCAGATATATTCGGCATTGAAAATGAGAAAGGAAAGCTAGAAGGAATTTTATTATCGGTGTATCAAAATGTATTCGATAAAGAGATATACCCCAGTATAGAAGAAAAAGCTGCTAATTTGTTGTATTTTTTAATAAAAGATCATCCTTTTATAGATGGGTGTAAAAGGATAGGAGCAACTATTTTTCTTGAATTTTTAAATAAAAATCAACGTCTTATTATAAATGGTAAACAGATTATTTCTAATAGTGCTCTTGTTTCTATAACACTTATGATAGCAGAGTCTAAACCAAAAGAAAAAGAGCTAATGATAAACCTTATCATGAACTTTTTAGATTAAAGTTTTATTGTACAAGAGAATTGAATTTAGCGAAAGAGTGGTCTGTAACAGCAAAGGAATCTGGTATTGTAAATAAGTATTCTATTGATATTTCAGATTTAAAGATTTTAAATCTTCAAGATTTAGGTGTTATTGATTGGCTAGTAATTTTGATGAATCATAGAGTTGTTAAATTTTATAATATAGTAAGTGAAACTATAGATGAATGGTTTGAAAATGGCAAGAAATGCATGTAGATTCAATAAAATTAAATATTTTAAAAAAAATGGGCTATTACATAAATAAATGTTAATGTAATAGCCCATTTTTATTTACCTTTTCAGTAGAATTTCTTAAATTCGATATATCATATCACCCATATTCCATATTCTCATGATTGCAAAAAGTTGATCGTTTCCATCTTGAAAAGTATATCCCTGAAATATTGTGTCATATCCACAATATCCCTCTGTAATGATTTCAAATTCTGCATTAGGGTATTGTTCTTTAAATTCATCAAAAGACAATTCTTTGCCAGAAAAAGATTTTACTCCATCATAGCTATAAGGAGTGTTAAATATCATAATATCGCATGCATCTTTATCAATATTTGTGAATTCAATTATTCCATTATGACATTTTTCTTCATTATCGATATATTGAAATATCGGATTTATCTTTAAAGATAGTTTGTTTTCATCAATTATAATATCCACTATTCTGCTATCGTGTAAGCCAAAAGGAATATTACTTTCTCTGTTCCTGATATAATCCATAATCTTTTGCCTCCAAATTTGAATTTTTTCTTATTATTTATAACATGTATCTAATAATAGTAGCTATACAATATTGTCCTTATCTTTTATCCTTTAATAATATTTTTTAGATTTTAGTGTATTTGAAAAATATTATTTTACATCCATTGGATATTTGTAGGTTTTCTTGGTACAGTACGTCTGTATGATACATTAGGATAACCAATTAGCATGCATGATTTTATTTGGTCTGGTGTTATATTTAGATATTCGCAAGCAGCAGGGTTTATGCTTAATGCCATTTGTATAAATCCACTGTATAGAACACCAAGTCCTTCCGAATTTGCCATTAGTTCTATGTTTGAAGAAGCAAGACCACCATTTAATGCTGAGTTAGAGTTGACAATAAGTAGAGCAGGTGAGTTAAAGAATAGTCTGTCTTCACCTGTACCATTAGAGTATGCTTCCCAAAGGTTTTGTAAAATTATACGATAACGTTCTTGTATAGAATTGACACGTTCTGGGTCAGTAAGTATTGTATTAAGACCGTCCCAAACCATTTTTTTAAAGGTTTCAAGATTATCCTGAATAAATATATAATGAACATCCTGGATATTTCCACCAGTAGGAGTAAATCTACCAGCCTGTAAGATGTGCTCCATTGTCTGAGTAGGAATTTTTTTATCTTTATAATTTCTAATACTTCTTCTTGATTTGATAAAGTTTAGCATAAGTTCACTGTCAATAGTTGGTTTTGAATTATTAAATTCTATTACACCTTCTTCAGATTGTTCGGGTAAGTTAATAGCATTTGTTGGACAGACTGCATAGCAATGTCCACAATCAATACACATATCATTAGCACATGCTTTTCCATCGACTATTGAAAGACATTTTGGAAAACACTCTTTTACACATTGACCACAACCAATACATTTTTCTGTTAGAATTTCTACCATTTATATTCCCCCTATAAGATTAAAAAAAAGAATTTACTCTTAATTTAGAGTATGGTACTATTTTAAGAGTGCATAAAAAAATTGTCAATTACAACAAACGCCCCACAACTGCTAAATATGTTGTTTTAACAGTGTGGGGCGCTGAATTATGAAAATAAGGGCATATATACTCTTGTCCTTTTATAATTTATATACTCATTATTAAATACGCTGTGTATCCTACGTAAAGAGCAGTTAATATTGCTCCTTCAATCCTGTTTATATCTTTTCTTGCAACAGTAAACACATAACCAAGAACTGTTACACCAATCATAAATAAGCAATCCACAAACAGCTTAGGATCTATTGCTATTGGAGAAATAGCAGCAGATGCACCTAGAACAAATAATATATTAAACATATTTGATCCTATTACATTTCCTAAAGCGATATCACTCTCACCTTTAGTAGCTGCGATTATAGATGTTACTAATTCTGGTAGAGAAGTACCGATAGCAACTATTGTAAGACCTATAAGCTGGTCACTTACACCAAAGCTTTTTGCTATTCCAGTAGCTGCATTTACAACAACCTGTCCACCTAAAACTATTGCTATTATCCCACCGACTGAGAATATTATAGCCTTTGAAATAGGCATTGTTTCAACTGGAGCATCTATTTCTACAGTTATTTTTTCATTAGGATTGGCTTTCTGGGCTTCTAAAGCCTGATTTCTAGAGTTTAGAGCTGACATTATTAGTGAATACATAAAAACAGCGAAGAACATTAAAAGTACTAAACCGTCACCTCTACTAAGCTGGTTTACTGAAGTTCCACCAAAGAACTGATCTCCAATTATTACAAATGTAAGTAGAGATATAAGTATTAAAAATGGAAACTCTTTAATTCTAACACTTTTTTCTACTATTAATGGCTTTATCATGGCAGATACACCAACGACCATAAGAAGATTGAATATATTAGATCCAATAACATTCCCCATAGCCATACCATTTTGTCCACTTATAGCCGCTGTGATACTTACCGCTGCTTCTGGTGCACTAGTACCAAAGGCTACGATTGTAAGCCCTATTATAAGAGAAGGGATTTTTAGCGACTCTGCAATACTCGACGCCCCTTCAACAAAATAGTCGGCTCCCTTTACAAGAAGAACAAATCCGACTACCAATAAAATATAATTCATATTAAGTTTACCCCCTTTATAAATTTCCCTTAAAATTAAAAGTCTGTTTCATAAGCATTCTAAATATATTTTAAAACACTTACGAAACAGAATCTATAAAAGTTTATTTTTAGACATTAACATAGTGATAATTACACATATAATTACTGATATAAAAGATATCAACCAGAAACCGTTTGGGTTTTCTGCAAGCGGAATTCCGCCGACGTTCATTCCAAAGAAGCCTGATATTAATGTAGGTAATGAAACAATAAGTGTGATAACTGTAAGAACCTGCATAACATTGTTCTGGTTATTACTTATTATCGCACTGAAGGCATCCATGATTCGGCTAAGTATATCTCCATAAATAGTAGCCATTTCAAGAGCCTGTCTGTTTTCTACAATAACATCGTCTAATAAATCGTCGTCGTCGTGATACTTCTTAATACTTGATGTTTTAAGCATCTTATTAAGCACTAACTCATTAGATTTTAATGAAGTAGAGAAGTAAACCAAAGATTTTTCAAGCTCTAGTAACTGAATAAGCTGCTTGTTCTGCATTGAGTCATATATTTCTTTTTCTAGAGTAGTAGTCATCTTGTTTATTCTTCTTAGATAGTGTAGGTAGTAAGATGCATTTTTGTGCAAAATCTGAAGAAGAAAACGAGATTTCATATTAGTGTAGAAATCCTTTATATGACCGACAATAAAGTCATTAAGGATCTTTGTCTGTTCACTACATACTGTAAGAATTACATCTTCGGTAATTATTATACCAAGCGGTATAGTGCTGTATAACGAGTTATGTGAGTCACTCTCATCTATAGGTATATCTATAAGGATAAGAGTATGGTTGTCATTTACTTCGATTCTTGAACGTTCCTCCTCATCCAGAGCAGCGTTGATACTTTCGATATCGATATCAGTATAATCATATATCTCATGTATCTCACTCTGATTAGGCTCAACAAGGTTGATCCAGCATCCTTCTTCTGGCTCGTTTATTTTTTCTAGCTTAGAATCGATAGTTTTATAGTATCTTATCATCGCAACACACTCCTTGTTTTTAATTATAGTAGTACTATCGGCTAACGAGTGATCAAAGCCAAACTACTATTGCGACTAAGATACTGTTAACAGATAGGTTTTAAATTTTTAATACTTTGCAACGGATAACTATCCATTGCACATCACTCTCCTTTTCCAATTTTAAAATATCTATCCATTAAATAGAATACATTTTATTTGACAGAAAATCAAGGAAATTTGTTCAAATGACTGAGAATTTTTACATTGTAATATGAAAAGAAAAGAGTAAAAAATAATTGACATAGTAGGCGATATGAATTATCATAATATATGTGTTTGAAATATACTTTTTAAAAAAGTATACTATTATTAATATGTGCCTGTAGTTCAATTGGTAGAATGTCAGACTCCGACTCTGAAGGTCTGCGGGTTCGAGTCCCGTCGGGTACACCATTTATTAGGAAGTCCTGCAAATTTTGTGGGACTTCTTGTTTTTTAAACAGAAAATTTAATAAAAGAAAACTCAGGAGGTTATTTTTAATGAATAAAATTACGACTAAAGACTTAGTTATGATGTCGCTTTTGGTTGCGATAACGATAATTTTATCAAGATTCCTATCAATATCTACTCCAATAATAAAGATAGGATTTAGCTTTGTTCCACTAACAATAGCGGGGATACTTTATGGAGCAAAATATACGATGATAATAGCAGTAATAGCCGATTTAATAGGGGTAACACTGATAACAGGGGATTTCTTCCCAGGATTTACAGTTACAACTGCATTAGTTGGACTACTTTACGGAAAGTTCCTTTACAACAAACCAAAAGCTATGAAAAACATCATCATATGTACTATAATAGTAAACTTAATTGAACTAATTCTAAACACAGGTAATATATACCTACTTAGCGGATATGGTTTTATGGCTACATTACCAACAAGAGCTTTTAAAGCAGTTTTAATGGTGCCAATAAAGGCGTTTGTGATATACAATGTTTCATATCCTATTGCTAATATGAAAAATATGGTAGTAAATAGAAGAGCTGTTTAAGATTTGATTTTAAATTGTAAAAATAATATAATTTAAAGATTTGAAAATTATCTTTAAATGTATTAATATATAGATAGTTGTGAGTGTAAAGAGATTGATTTTGAGTTTTGAGTAAATCTTAAATCTAAAAATTTTTAAAAAATATTTAGAAAATAAAAATTGATTGAACTTAAAATTTCATAAATCTTTAGAAATAATATCAATTTAATTTAATAATTGGGTGTTAATATTATAATTAAGTAAAACGAATCAGATAGACGGGAGGTTTTTTCATGAATAATGTAGAAAAGAAACAAATATCTGTGTTTTTCGGAATAGCTCTTATGTTTATGATAGCTCTTTCAATTATGTATTATCAAGATAGAAATCCGGATTTATTATTGTATATGATCTTCTCACCAGCGTTGGCTGCATTAATAACTAGAATGATTTGCAGAGAAGGTCTTAGAAATATGTTCTTGAAGATAAACATCAAAAGGAATAAAAAGACTTACATAAAAACATTGCTTTTTACTCCTTTCATAATATACTTTGGAGCAGTTATAAACTATATAATATTCCATTCAGGGGTTAAATTATTGGGGATGGTGACAGTTTACAATCTTCAGTATACAAGTATGTTTGAATATTTGAAGAGTGTTACATATGAGGTTTCAAATTTAGCGATAATCTTCCCAATCTATGGTATAATTCAGAGCTTTTGTGAAGAGTTTGCTTGGAGAGGTTACCTTCTTCCAAGAATGTGCAAGATTATGAAACCAGATAAGGCAGCTGTACTTAATGGATTTTTATGGGGAATATGGCAGTTGCCGATAATTATGATTTTATATATGAAAGTAGCGGAGAATCCGTTAAATGGAGCAGTGATGCTTTTAATTATGAGTACATCAGTAGGAGTTATTCAGTCTTATTTACTTTATAAGACAGAGTCGCTTTGGTGTCCGGTGTTATTCAATTTATCATTGAATATTATAAATATATATAACCCAGCTTCTATTTTTGTTAATGTTGCAGCTGGAAATTCAATAAGTCATGTTCTTCCTGGTGTTGTGGGAATGGCAGGACTTGTAATAGCAGGAATGTTATGCTATAGAGAAAGTAAAAGAGTATATGTTAATTAATTTGCTATCTTTATAAAGAGTGGATAAATCAAAATTTCCGTTTCTATGTTATATGGGAAGTATTGAACTTATAGACAAACTACTCTCCAGCTTCGACGCGTGTTGAAGAAAGAGCTTTGTTGTAAATAAAATACGCGTCTGCAGATTGTCGAGGGCGTTTTGTCTATAAGCTTCAATACTATAGCATATAAATAGTTTCGGAAAGTTTTGATTTAATCCACTCTTTTTAATTTAGTAAACTTTTTAGTAGATGAAATAATAAAAAGGTTACTTACAAAATATTAATAAAGAGATATTAAAATTCTAGGTAGTATATTTGTTAATATTATTTTAGTTTGATAAGTAGTTTTTAGTAGCAGAGAGTAAAAACTTTATTATGATATCAATTTACTAAAAATAAAAAATATTTCAAAAATATAAATTTTGTGATATAATTTTAATATAAATATTATGTAATCGGTGGAAACTCTGTAGTTGATAAATCAATAGCTTATAAATATAACGTAGAAGTATTAGCAGGAAAAGACAGATACGCAACAAATAAAGAAGTTATAAATGAATTCTATTCAGTATCAGACAAATTATACATAGCAAATGGAGATAAATTAGTTGACGCATTAACAGCATCACCTTTAGCTAAAAAAGACGGTATAGTTTTAGTCAATGAAAAATCTGACAAGAGCATACTAAAAGGAAAGGATACAGTTCAGGTCGGTGGAATGGATTTTGAAATAGAATTTGAAAAATAGAAAACAAAAAATCAAATAGAAACTTATAAAAGGGGCTTTTTTAAAGCTCCTTTTTCTGTATAAGCATCGCATAACTGAGAGCAGATATATAATGACTGTTAGCATATTTTGAAACAGAATACTTTTATTGAACAATCTGGTATGAATTTACTAACTTACAAGAAGTGTATAATGTCAAAATTTCTAATCAATATAATTAGCTTACAGTATTGAATTTATAGACAAAACTCTCTCGACAATCTGCAGACGTGGGTTTTAATTACAACAAAACATATTGCCTACACGCACGTCGAAGCCTGGAGAGAAGTTTGTCTATAAATTCAATACTGCGAGTAAATATGATAATTAGAAATTTTGATATTATACACACACTTTAAGCAGTAAATTCATACCAGATTATACAAAAAAGAGACTATTACAAATATGCAACAGTCCCATATATATCTATCTCTTTATAGATGCAGCCATTCTATGATAAGTATGTCTTACCCCTCTTATCACTTTACCGTATTCAAATATATTTTCTGGAAGTGCCATTCCCATATATCCTGAATCTCCTAAGTGGTGAAGATCTGTTCCAGCCATTTTACACATAAGTGCTATTTCTCTTATAGTTGAAACATCAGCACCTTCCTGAGAAGTACCTATTGAAGTAAGAGTTAATTTTCCTAGCTCGTGAGCATAAGAAACAAGTCCTCTTATATATTCCATAGTTATTCCAGGAACTGAACCTGGTGCAGGCATTAATATTATATCTGCTCCTGCTTCAGAGAATTCTTTAACATCATTTCTAGTTATTATTTTTTCACCGGCTTCACCAAGTATACCAGCTGCGTGCATTTTACCAGCTATTAAAACAACGCTATCTCCAAGTTCTTTTCTGTAAAGTTTTAGAGTATCTGTTATAGCTTTATTTGTAACACCTATACCAGGGTTTCCAGTAAGTACTATGAAGTCAGCACCCATTTCAACTGCTTTTTTAGCGTTTTCTAAAGTACCTGCACGTCCTGAAGATAATCCAGCCCATTCATCCGTTTCAACAGTACTAGCAACACCTTCTTCAAGTGGTTCAAGGTTTAAACCAACTGGTCTACCTGTAAGTTTTTTAATTTTTCTTATGTAATCTTCTGGTTTAACATCAGCAGGAAGTCCATGCATAACAGGGTTGTTTACATCAAATATGTTTAGAAGTATTATATCAGCTCCCATTGATGCAGCAAATTCTGCGTTTGTTACATCGCCAAGCATCTGAGGAACAGCGCCTATAGTTTCGCAAACTACTATTCTTCCTTCACTGGCTGCTATTGATTCGATAAGTTCTGATTTTGTCATTTTTTCAAAATCAGATGCGTTACAGTTTAAAAATCTTTTCATTTTGTTTTTTCCTTTCTTTTAATCTTTTTTAATTTTTGTGTGTAAAAATAAATAGCTACTAAAAACTTCTAAACTTTCCACAAAAAAGAGAATAAGATTTGTTTCTATTTATATTAAAAGAAAATAGGTATAAGTGGTTTGTTTTTAAGATTTAAAGTAGCTATTCATAATTTAATTATACTAATATTTACCGTTAATTGCAAATGCGTGATTCATTGGTCCACTACCTTTTCCAAGGTCTAGCATTGCAGCTAAAGCACCAGAAATATAAGCCTTTGCAGATTCAACAGCTTCATCTAAATTCATTCCTTTTGCTAGGTTTGAAGCTATTGCACTAGAAAGAGTACAACCTGTTCCATGAGTGTTTGGGTTGTCAATTCTTTTTCCGCTGAACCATTTAAATTCTCCATTAGAGTATAGTAGGTCGTTTGCATCATTTATGCTATGACCTCCTTTTAAAAGAACTGCGGCATTGTATTTTTTACCAATTATTTCTGCAGCTTTAGTCATATCATCTGCTGAGTTTATTTTAATGTTTGATAGTATTTCAGCTTCTGGTATGTTTGGTGTAAGAAGCGTTGCAAGAGGGAATAAAACTTCCTCAAGTGTAGAGATTGCATCGTCTTGAAGTAGTTTAGAACCACTAGTAGATACCATAACTGGATCTATTACAATATTTTTTGCTTCGTATTTTTTTAATCCTTCTGCTATTGCTTTTATAATCGGAGCAGAGGATACCATTCCTATTTTTACAGCATCCGGGTAAATGTCTGTGAATACTGCATCTAATTGTTGAGTAACAAATTCTGGAGAAGATTCAAATACCCCAAATACCCCAGTTGTATTTTGTGCAGTTAAAGCTGTGATTACAGACTCTGCAAATACGCCGTTTGTAGTCATAGTTTTTAGATCAGCTTGTATGCCTGCTCCACCACTACAGTCACTTCCTGCTATTGTTAAAGCAACTTTCATAACCATTCCTCCTTAAAAAGATAAGATTTATAATTCTTCAGTTAGTTCTTTAAGTTTTTTAGTGGCAGCAGTTATATCGTCGCTTGCAAATATAGCACTTATAACAGATACACCATCTATTCCGCTACCTTTTAGTTTTAATAAATTATCTGAACTTATTCCACCTATTGCAACTACTGGGATTGATACAGTTTCACATATTTCTTTTAATGTTTCAAATGTTACGCTGTCAGCATCTCCTTTAGTAGAAGTAGGGAAGACTGCACCAACACCAAGATAGTCAGCTCCGTCTTTTTCTGCTTTTAAAGCTTCTTCAACTGTAGATGCAGATACACCTAAAATTGCATTTTCTCCAAGCATATCTCTAACTTTTTTAGCGTCCATATCTTCCTGACCAACATGAACACCATCAGCTTTTATTTCAGCTGCGATATTTATATTATCATTTACGATAAATGGTATTTTAAATTCTTTGCAAAGAGCCTGAATTTCCTTTGCTTCTTCTAAAAATTCATTTTCTGGAAGATTTTTTTCTCTTATCTGAAGTATAGTAGCCCCACCTTCAAGGCATTCTCTTACCTGTTCAGCAAGAGTTCTTCCGTTTAACCAATGTCTGTCAGTTATAGCATATAACTGTAAATCTTTTCCATTTATATTACTTGATTTCAAATTTAGCACCTTCTTCCAATTTATTTCCATCCATATTATATATAGCGTCGATTATTCTATTTCTGTAAGTAGAGTTTCCGTCAGTTTTTTCCATATTAGACCAACCAATTTCTCCAGAAAGTCCCATATCTATTACAGCAGCTGCAGTTGCTTCAAGCATATTGTCCTGATTTGCAGCGATAAATGAGGCAATTAATCCAGAAAGTTGGCATCCAGTTCCAGTTATTTTTCCCATTTCAGCTCTACCATTTCTGATTACAAAGCATCTTTCAGCATCGGCAACTAAGTCTATAGCACCAGTTATTGCAATTATACTACCTATTTCTTTTGCAAATGATTTTGCAAATTCTACCATAGAATCAAGATTTTCTTCAGTAACTGCATCGCCAACAGCTGCGTCGACACCTTTTCCAGCTCCGATACCAGTAGCTAAGAATTTTATTTCTGAAACATTCCCTCTTATTACAGAGAATTTTACATTTTCAAGAAGTTCTTTAGCAGTTTTGTTTCTTAAAGCACTCGCACCTACACCAACAGGATCTAGTACAGTTGGGTGATTTAATTCATTTGCTTTTTTACCAGCTAATATCATAGAAGGGATTGTGTTTCTGTTAAGTGTACCGATATTTATATTTAAGGCAGTACATACAGAAGTTATATCCTCAACTTCCTCAGAATCGTCGGCCATGATAGGGCTTGCACCACAAGCTAATATTATATTTGCAACATCGTTTACAGTAACGTAATTAGTGATATTGTGGATAAGTGGTGATATTTCTCTTACATTTTCAATAGTTGATTTTAACATTTTAATTCCCCCAGTCTTTTTAGTATTGAGAGAGATTTTAAAAATAAAAAAACACGAAACCAACAAAGGCTCGTGTTTGATATCTTATCTTCTCCCTACGTTGGCATTATCCAAATCAGGTTAAGGGTCTAGGTTTTACCTACTCTCAGCCGAAAAAGCTCCCCTGCTTGATTTTAAATTATTTTAAAAATTCAACTAATTAAATGATAGCATAGATAATAGTTTTTTTCAATTGTGTAGAAGTTTTGATGTTGGAAAATGAATGAAAGGGTTGGAAATTTTTTTGAAAAGTAATATTTTTAGTGATATAATATTTAATATGTTATTAGTTATATACGATTTAAATATGTCTCTGTAGCTCAGCAGGATAGAGCACCGCTCTCCTAAAGCGGGTGTCGCAGGTTCAATTCCTGTCAGGGACACTTTGAATAATTGAGGATGCCAATGGATTTTTCTAATGGCATCTCTTTTTTTACTCAAAATTATATCATTCTCACCTCCTGCCTTCGACGGCTCACACTGTTAGAGTAACACATTTCAAAGTTGTGAGCCGTCTCCAGATAGTCGAGTTCGAATTGATATAATTCCGAGTAAAAGAGATGACGTTAGAAAAAATCCATTTGGCATCCATCATTTTATTCTGACGTTTGTATTATGATAAATAAAAAGAGTGGATTAAATCAAAATTTACCAAAATATATTGTTATTATGTGAAGCATAGTAGATATAGACAAACTTCTCTCCAGCTTCGACGCGTGAGCGAGAAATAGTTGTGTTTCTATTAAAATACGCGTCTGCAGATTGTCGAGTGCGTTTTGCCTATATGCTACTATGCTCATAATATCAATATTCTTGGTAAACCTTTGATTTTACAGAGCATTAAAAAGAAAGTAAAATTATAACAACCTAAATAAAAAGTTGATTAAAATTTTATTAACTTTTCCAATTTGTTCAAATCAAATTTTATAGGGATAATAGCTAACTTAGTGGATTGAAGTGCATAGACAAAACTCTCTCGACAATCTGGAGACGTGAGGAATTTTTACAACAGAACTATTTACTTGTACACACGTCGAAGCTGGAGAGGAGTTTGTCTATGACTTCAATCTCTGAGAGATATTAACGTATAAATTTTGATTTATCCACTCTTAAATATTTTTTATATGTTGTTTTTTGCATTTGTTCCAAAGTATAGGAATGCAGATCCTATAAGCAACCAAAGTACTCCCCCTGAAGCACTTGAGTTGAAAAATTTTATTACGCATATTACGTAAAATATTAATGAAGTTAAGTAATATATCGTAGGTAATGTTTTTTTATTCATAATTTAGTCTCCAGTTTTATTTATATATTTTATGTTTGTTTATATCTTTTATATCTATTTATCTTTTCTAATTTTATTTATTGCATTGTTGTAAGCTTGTTTTGTTCTATCATCAAACAATACAAATCTTATGCAATCAAATTCGTTTTGATGCTCCATGTAGAAGTCATTTACTGTTGTTACTGCTATTTCTGCAGCTTCTTCTAAAGGATAGCTGTAAACTCCAGTTGAGATTGATGGAAATGCAATAGTACGAATTTTGTTTTGTAATGCTAGTTTCATAGAGTTTTTATACGCATTTGCAAGTAGTTGTGGTTCGCCAGAGTTCCCACCTCTGTATATTGGACCAACTGTGTGAATTACGTATTTGCAAGTTAGTTTATACGCGGATGTTATTTTTGCTTCCCCTGTTTTACATCCGTTTAGTGTTCGACATTCTGCTAAAAGTTCTCGTCCTGCTGCACGATGTATTGCCCCATCTACACCGCCACCACCTAAAAGGCTGTTGTTTGCTGCATTTACGATTGCTTCTACGTCTGTCTGTTTTGTTATATCTCCAAGTACTGTTTCTATTATCATATTAGATTCCTCCTCAGAAAAAGTTATTTATAATATGCAAGTTACCTCTTTGCTATAATTTAGTATCTAAAATTATTTAGCTTTGTAGAAGTATGGTCCTAGTTCTTCTTCGTGAGGTATTACATAAGTCCAACTGTTTAGTGGATCGAAGAAATAGAAATCTGATGATTCTAAATCGCTTTTTTCAAACAACTCATCTATATCTTTTGCAGTAAGTAAATTTGCGTTTCCAATTATATATGTCTGTTCTGCATATTCAAAGAATAGGTAAAGCTCATGTTTTTCTTCCTTATCAAAAGCAGCTTTTGCTTTGTCGCCTGTAAGAGCAGGAAGCAAATCAAAGCTGAATAAATGCCATTTGAACTGGTCAGAGTAGTTCTTTTTATTTTCTTTTGCTTCCTCAGAAACTAAAGCATCAAATTCTTTATCCCACTGCTCAGCGATAGGCTTTTTAGGTACATGTAAGAATAGAACACCTTTGTCTATTAAATTTTTAAGTTTTTCAGATTCTTCTTCGCTCAAATTTTCTACATCTGCAGCTGGATTTTTAGCGAATTTTTTTGCTATAAATACATCGCTTATGAAACTAAACACTATGTAAACAATAGTTACAAATAAAAGAATTTGTATATTCCAGTTTAGTTTTAGGAAGTAGCTGACAAGAGATAGTATTGCGAAGAATACGACACCACTTACTAAATATTTTGAGTATCTTTTCATAAAATTATTCCTCCTAGTTTTATTTATTAAATGAGTTTAAACTTATTTATATAAATCATTTATTTCTATATATTATAATACTTTACTTATTAGGAATACAATATTTAATCAAGTTCTTCTTTGGTATATTCTATTTTACATCCTCATTTTTATATATTTTTTATCTGTTTTTAAAGTACTTAATTTAAGAAAATTTATTAATACAAATGTATTAACATTATATAGTATTTATGCGAAAAATTCTTGAATATTTATGAAATTAATAATAAATTAATTAGTTAAATTTGACTTATATCAAAAATAGTGCTATATTTCAAAACTGTAAAGAACTTTTTAAGGGGTGAACTATGAAAACAGGATTATTATTAGAAGGTGGAGCGATGCGTGGTTTGTACACTGCAGGTGTTCTTGATGTGTTTATGGAAAATAACATAAAAATCGATGGGATAATAGGTGTTTCTGCTGGGGCATTGTTTGGAATGAACTACAAATCAAAGCAGCATGGTAGAGTGTTGAGATATAATAAAAATTATGCAACAAGCAAGGAATACATGGGATTTCATTCGTGGATAACTACAGGAAATGTTATGAACAAGGAATTTTGTTTTAACAAGCTTGTCAATGAATTAGATCCAGTTGATTTTGATACATATAAAAATAGCAACGAGGAATTTTACGCAACAGTGACAAATATTGAAACGGGAAAGCCAGAGTATATAAAGTTGGATGATTTTAGAGATGAGGATCAGATTGAATATTTAAGAGCTTCTGGTTCTATGCCATTTTTATCAACTCCAGTTTGTGTGAAGGGTAAGAGCTATTTAGATGGTGGAATTTCTGATAGTATCCCAATAGATAAGATTATGAGCATGGGCTACGATAGAGTGATTGTAGTACTTACAAGACCTGAGGACTATAGAAAGAAAAAATCAAACGAGCTTATGCCTAAACTTTTCTATCACAAGTATCCTAATTTGATTTCTACTATAAATAATAGATATAAAGTGTACAATGAGGAGCTTGAAAAGGTAAATGAGCTTGAAAAAGAGAAGAAGATTTTTGTATTAAGACCTTCAAGGCTTGTAGATATCAAGAGAATTGAAAGAGATTTGGATAAAATTCAGGAAATGTACGATTTAGGAAGAGAAGATGCAAGTAACAAACTTTTATCTTTAAAAGAATATTTAAGCATTTAAATTAGCAAGTCGTGAACGTCGTGCAAACAAGTAAATAAACTGAGGACAAGATGTATGACTGCTCAAAAGCGACAATACTGCAAGCGCCCCACAACTGCTAAATGTGTTACTCTAACAGGGTGGGGCGCTGAAGCCTGGAGCACAGAGCAGTTATACTCTTGTCCTTTTTATATACTTTTTTTTAATATCCGTGGTCTACGTGTTTCCATTTTCCACCATTTTTTCTAACCAAAATCCAGTTCCAATCAGTGTATGTACTATTAGAATTTAGAGAGCCATCTCCACCAGACTCATCAACATCAAAAGTCGACACCAATACAATTACCTCATCAGCATTGTATCTTTCGGCAAATTCTTGATGTTCCTTAGATACCTTATCTCCTGCATAGTGGATTTCTTTAAGAGTACAACCCTTCCAATCTTTTTCGAATTCTTTCTTTATAACGTCGATAGCTGAGTTGATTTCCTCTTGAGAGTACATCTGTACTGTTTCTCCATTTTGAATTCCTGCATTATTTTCTTTTGAAGAGAAGTTTGAAATTATATTAAAAGCAGTTATTGCAGCTATGAAAATAGCTACTCCTAAGAAGATATAGCTATCTCTTTTAGATCCTTTGTCATAACATTCCTTAGACCAAACTAAAAACGTTAATATCATAGATACGAACATCAAAGGAAGTGATATATCATAAGAAAGTATTTTTGCTAGTCCTAGAGAAGCAAATACAACGGTTAATATAGAAAAGATTAATCTTAATTTTCTCATATCAAATACTCCTTTTTTCTTTATTATACAATCTAAAACAATAGATAACAATATTGAGTTAAGTTAAAAATATTTATTTTCTAAAAATTTTGTAAATATTTAAAATAAATATTTTGCCGAGAAATATAATATGATAAAATAAGATAAATAGTTAAATAATCACTAAAAATAGACTCTACAATGTAATAGATAGAGTTTTTTAGTTGGAAATTTTGTACCTTGCATCAGCTAGTTTTTTTAAAAATGTTGTGCAAGGTATTTTTTGTATCTGAGTAAAGATAAAAAATTTGTCAGTTGAAAGGAGATTTTTATGAGATTGAAATACAAATGTAAAGAATGTGGAACATCTATAGGATTTGAAGGATTATGCTGGCAATGTAGAGCAAAGCAACACAGAAAAGAAGTAAATAGTTGGTCTATAGAAGAAATAGAAGAAAAGAAAAATCAAATTATAAATAGTATTAAATCTTTAGGTGATGAAAAATTTTATTCAACTGATGAATTTGATTTATTTAGTGATTTAATGACAATAGGAATAGATTGTAAGGAAATTGCAAAAGCAGCTTGTGAACATGAATTATATTATCCAAGTGTTCTTTATTATAAAGCTGACAAAAAAGTGAGGGATGTCTTAATTGAAAGACTTATGGCTACAGAATCAAGTGATGATGCGAGTTGTATCTTAGGATGTTTGGCAATGATAGGAGATGAAAAATCTAAAAATACGTTGCATGAGTTAAAGATAAATCCAAAACCTTGGAGAAAGAATTTATATGTGGATACAGATGTCTACGCAGAGGAAGGTGGCTGGACTTTCAACGAAAAAAATGAGTACATAAAACTAAATTATGATAGATGTTTTTCATTTGAGTCTAGAGATAAAAAGGATGAAAATGGAACATTTATAGCTAGAAAAAGAGGAGAAAAATGTAAACATTGTGGATGCGAATTAGTAGATATTTTGGTGATTGATGGAAGAGATAAAAGATTTGATTTCTTGGGAATGGATGGAATAATTACGGCGAGTTGTTGTCCAAATTGTATCTTTTTATCTGAAGGGCAATCAAATAAATTTACCCTTGATGGTAAAAGTGAGATTTTGGAATATGAAGGTATTGAAGAAAATTATTATACAGAGGAAATGCTTGAAGATATGGTATCTAATAAGTTGGTATTATCTGAAATTGAAAGACCTTTGTTTTATGGGGCATTTAACTGTGATGTCAATACAATAGGTGGATTTGCTAGTTGGGTACAGGATTGGGAGTATAGAGAGTGTCCAGAATGTGGTAAGAAGATGAGATATCTTGCACAGATTCATTGGGATACGATTGAGGATTTTGCTGAGGGAACTCTGTATATAGAGATTTGTACTGATTGCAAGGTAATTACAATGTTTCATCAGCAGACTTAAATAATAAAGGAGATACGAATTGATATGGAAAATATAAGGAAGTTTTTGAAATCACCAGATGAAAATAGGGATGAATTTTGGGAAAGTGAAGATCTTATATGGATTGATTGGCGAGAAGATGATGAATCTATTATTGAATATTTTAATGAAAAATTGCCCCTAGAAGATAACATTCAATTTGAGTGTGTAGAAATAGAAAAAGAACGTGGAATTGATATTATTCTAAAAAAAGATGGCTCTGTTGAGAAAATTCCTTATGCAGATGATTTCGCTGATAGGGATACAACATTGAAAAGCGTTCAAAATTATGTATCTCCAAAGTATCAAGTTCGTTGGTATATGGACTCACTTGGAAGTGATACGTTGGCTTTTTGTATTAAGTTATCTTTGGAATGGGAAAATTTAGAGAAGAAATTTGGAGTAGAGAAGGTTAGATATTATTTTGAGCCGATAGATAATGATTTAGTAATGTTTGAAATGAGTATTGATGAGGTTTTTGATTTGATAGAAGAAAGAGAAAAATAGAGGAGAAATTGATATGAGCAAAAGAAGATTATATGAACTAGTAAATGAATATCATATTGGAACAGAGTTATCTTGTGCAGAAGCTATGTTTAAAGCTTGTAACGAATATTATCAATTAAATTTATCTGAAGAAACAAGAAAAATGTTTTCGGTTATGGGAATTGGTATGCAGACAGAGAACTCATGTTGTGGAGCATTTACAGTAGCAGTAGGTATTATCGGATTGATGACAGCAAAAGAAGGGGAAACGGATGTTGATAACTTAGAAGGATATCAGATGATTTCAGAATTAACTGACTATATGATTGAAGTTTGTGGGACATTACATTGTATGGAATTACAAACTTTAAAATCTGAAAAATATGATAATCCATGTCATGCAATAGTAGAAGCCATTGCAAAAAAACTTGAAGATATGTTATCAAATAACTTTTTTACTTCAAGAAGAATAAATAGTAGATGTAATTAATATAACTCTCAAGAAATCTCAGGATAAGGAGGAAGTTTTATGGATTTTAAAATGCTATTAGAAAAATGTCAGATTTGGAATGAAGATGGTAATTATGCAAAGATTATTGAAGAATTAGAAAAGATTCCTTATGAAAACCGAACTCCAGAAACAGATAGTGAGCTTGCTCGTGCTTATGCCAATATAGCCGAGCCTAGTGATAGAGAACTGTTCAAAAAAGCAATCGATTTGCTTGTTCCTCATGAAGAATATTTTGAGGGAGATCATTGTTGGAATTTCCGTATGGCATATGCTTATTATTATTTAGAACAGGAAGGGCTTGCACTAAGATATTTTGAAAAAGCTTTAGAAGCACGTCCAGGAGATGAAGATACTAAATTATTTATCAATGATTGTAAAAAGTGCATTGCTTTTCCGAGATTTACAATGAGTTTTAGAGAAAGAACTCAAGCAGCATGGAATAGATTTGTTGAAGAGGAAGAAGAAATTCGTCATATTATGGATGAGGACAAAAATCATGAAAGAGGCGAAGAGATAATTGATAAATGTGAGGATATACTTAACATAGCTTTTGATAATATTTCCTTTGAAATGGGATATAATGGCGAAAAATATGAAATTATTCTTACTCCAGAAGGCGATAAAGTCAAACTGTTTGAGCTTGTATATTTTGCTAACCACGTTCCAGAATGTATATTAGCTAATTGGAATATATTGGTTGGAAGACAGGCAAATGAAAATATTGGTTTAAGAATTGATGATTTAGATATAAGTGGAGAAGATGTAGAGGTTTGGGTTGAAGAAGCAGACAAAGAGATGTTTAATTTATCTGTATATTGCGAAAAATTACTTCCTATAATTGATGAGGATGAGAACAATGTTTGGTGGATATTGACTACACTTACTGATCAAATTTTGGGAGAAATTTCTCACATGAGATATATTTATTCATTTGATGTTTTAAAAGCTAAAAGAGACGATGAATCAATAAAACTTTCAAAACTTCCTGAAAAACTTGAAGAAATGGGAAGTGAGTTATCAAATGATGCAGAAAATTATTTAGAACTTTATACAGGATATGAAATGAACCCTAATGATGATCCCGATGCAGATTGGAGATTTGATATTATTGCTGGCTCTAGCTGTTGTCTAGCTTTAATCAATGGATATTTTAATGATGATGATTTCTATATGGATGAACTTCATGCTGACGGTGTAGTAGCAGGATTTATATGCTATCCAATAGATACTTTAAGAGAAGAAGAAGGAAGCGAAAAGATATTTGCTTTTAGAGATAAATTAGAAGAAAGTCTTAAAGAGGAATGTGGAGATGATGCATTTAAATTTATTGGTGGAGCAACAGGTGTAAATTGTGGTTATATTGATTTTATCGCATGGGATTTAAAAACTGTTTTATACATAGCTAAGGATATTTTTGATGAGAGTGATATTCCTTGGGCTACATTCCATACTTTCCGCCGCACTGCTGGAACACTAAGTTTAAAAAATGAAGAAAATGATGATGATGAAACTGATGTTTTAGAATATGGTGATATGGAATTAGAAGGTGAAGAAAAGGGGCATTTTTTAGGATTTGTATTAATGTCTGAAGGAATATGGGATAAGCAACAATTTATCTGTGATTTAAAAGAAAAATGGGATATCGTTGCTGAAGAGGATGGCGATAAAAGAGACGATAGCTTAGTATTTGAAATAGATAATATGATTGTAGCAGTAAGTCTGTTCCAATATCCTATTCCAGAGGGTGAAGCGGAAATAAATGCAGAAAATAATTATATGTGGCCAGAAGCTGTTGAAGTGGCGAAAGAACACAAGGCTCATATTATGATTGCAATTCTAGGAAATGAAGAAAATACAATAGAAAAAGGTGAGTTATTTACAAAGTTAGCAGCCACTTGCTGTAATCAAAAATATGCTACTGGAGTTTACACTAGTGGCGTTGTATTTGAACCTGCCTTTTATGAAAATGTCGCATATGTTATGAAAGAAGGGGAACTACCTATTTATAACTGGATTTGGTTTGGAATGTATAAAAATGAAAATGGATTAAATGCCTATACATACGGTATGTATTTATTTGGAAAGGATGAAATGGAAGTTTTGAATGTAGAAGCAGATCCTGAGGAGCTGAGAGATTTCTTAGTGGGAATTACTTATTATGTGATAGAAGGTGATGTTGAGCTTCAGGACGGAGAAACAATAGGTTGTTCAGAAGATGATATACATAAGATTAAAAGAAGTGAAGGTGTTTCAATACCGGGAATGACTTTAAAAATTTCTTATGAAGCAGAAGAATATTAGACGTATAGTATTTAAGTGAGGTATTATTATGGATAAATATCAAGAAATGTATATAGAACGGAAAAAACAATTTGAACAATCTGATACAAGTCCAGAGAGTGTAATTAATCTTTACAACCTAAAAGAAAAATTAGAGCAAATTGAAGATATTAAAGCTAAAGAAGCCTTAGTTAATGTATATGATTTATTGAATTATAAAAAATCTGCGTACGAATTATTATCAGAAATCGGAAATATATCAGATATAAAAATCCAAAAGCGTTTATTAAAAATGAAATCTTATGCAGAAAATTGGAAGGATTATTTTGCTATACCGAAACCAAAAACAGAAGAAGATATAAAAAATGAAAGAGAAAAACTTGATAAATTAGGTATACCAACATTTAAATATCATCCAAATCCATTGGCAACAGGAGCTTTTGATGAATCTGAAAAAGGTGTAATTTGCGATTGTTGTGGCAAAACTACACACATATATTATCAAGTGCCATTCTATTCTGTTGAAGATATTGATTATCTTTGCCCTGATTGTATTGCAAGTGGAGAAGCTGCAAATAAATTTGATGGAACTTTTCAAGATGATTATTGTGTGGATGATGGTGTAGAGGATATGAGCAAACTTGATGAACTTATTCATCGTACTCCAGGATATTGTGGATGGCAGCAAGAATATTGGCGTGCTCATTGTGGTGATTTTTGTGCATATCTTGGTCGTGTAGGGGCACTAGATCTAAAAGGCTTGGGAATAATGGATGAGGTTTTAGAGGATTCTTTGTGGAATGATGAGCAGAAGGAATTGATTAGAACTTCGGTAAATGGTGGAAGTTTTCAATGTTATTTATTCCAATGTCTTAATTGTGGTAAGTATATGCTTTGGACAGATGTAGATTAGATTGATAAAAATCAAAGGAGAATTTGTATGGATATTTTAAATGATGTAAGTTGTGAAAAAATGACATTTGAGAATTATGATTTTACAGATTTCTGGGATGACATAGATTATTCATTAGATGAATATGTTGAAGAATATCCTTCTGATGAAATGATTGAAAGTGTAGAAAAAGAGCTAGGATATAAGTTACCAGAGTCATATATTTGGCTGATGAAGCAGCATAATGGTGGTATTACTACAAAATCATGCTTTCCAACAAATGAGCCAACTACTTGGGCAGAGGATCACATTGCTATTACTGGTATTTCAGGTATTGGAAGAAAAAAGAGATATTCTCTTTGTGGAGAATTTGGTAGCCAGTTTATGATTGATGAATGGGAATATCCTGCTATTGGAGTTGCTATATGCGATTGTCCAAGTGCTGGACATGATATGATTTTCTTAGATTATAGAGAATGTGGACCTAAAGGTGAGCCTAAAGTTGTTCATGTTGATCAAGAACACGATTACAAGATTACTCATCTTGCGGATACTTTTGAGGAATTTATTTGTGGGCTAAAGGATGAGGAATTTTTTGAAGATGAATTCGATAAATTAAGTACAGATTTAATTATTGATTTTCTTAGTAAAAATACTCCACAAGAAAGACAATTGTTAGCAATAAGTTGGAATTTTGATAATCCTAAAAAGGTAATTCAATGGATTGTTAATCAGCCTGATACTGATAGAGGAACTATTTTGTATTTATATTGGCATATGTCACCAACATTCTGTAAAAACTTTTCAGACAGAAAAGAGTGCGAAGAAAATGAAAGTTGGTATTTAGAAGATTACGATATAATAAATACTATTGAGAAAAATTGGATTGCAGATTTTTATAAAAATCAAATTTATGCGTTCAACCCTAACAATGACGTATATTGTGGAGGATATGATTGGACGAGTGAGTATGATAAAAACAAGGTGAAAGTTAAAATACCAGATGAGATGTTTAAAATACTAGATGGTGAAACTCTTGAAAAACCAGAATGGGAGGAGGGTATTCCGTCTGATATTTCAGATATTATGGATAAACTTTGTGATGCATTAGATGATTAAGGAGGGTGTAGATTATGCCTAGTAAAGAATGGTTAACTAAGTACGAAAGTAAGAAAGAATCACTTAGATGCAAAATAGATTTAGATGCATACTTTACAGAAAACAAGATAGGAAAAATAAATCTTGATGTTTTGAATATCGGTAAAGTTTCTTTTCCAACAGGAAAAATAATTGCCTGTGATCCATTAATTGAACTTGAGGATGCACCAGCTTATATTCAAAATATTCCTCCTGGAAATTATAATGTAGATATTTCTGTTGCATTAAGTGAGAAATTTGGAGACCGATATTCATGTGTAAAGGTTTTGATTAATGATAATAAACCAGCTTATTATGATTTAGGTGTGATTGGAAATGAGGACTTAGACGAGGAGCTAGAGGATGATGAGTATTTTGGATTTTGTGTAGATGCGGGAATGGGATGTATTCTCGATGAAAGTACTCAAGCAGCATTTAAAGAATATTGGAAGCAGAGATGCGAGAAAGAGGAAGGAATTGATCCATATAACGACTTATTCTGTGATTTGTTAGAAGAGAGTTATGATAAATATCCAAAATACCAGCGTGAAGGTGGAGATTGGTTGAATTGGGCGATTCCTGAAACAGAGCTGAATATTCCTATATTTGCTTCTGGTTGGGGCGATGGTGTGTACCCTGTTTATTTTGGATATGATGATAATGACGAGATTTGTGGTGTTTATATCTTGTTTATTGATGTTACTGATGATACTTTTGATTAGGAATTAGATAATGAATGGAGTAGTTGTTTTAATTTTACTGTGTTTAGTTGTTATGTTTATTAAATTATTTGTAGATAGAAATTGGTTAGGTTTAATTCTATTTTTATTTACAGTAATTTTGATTTTTGGAATAAGTTAATATAAGAATGGCTGCGAGTAAAAATTTTACAAGCAGCTTTTTTATTATATGTGAAAATGAGCGAATATTGTAAATATAAACCTTTTAGAGTATAATAATTACATTATTTGATAGGAGCAAATGAAATATGAATAAAATACTGATTATAGAGGATGAACAAAGTATTAGAAGAAGTATAGAGCTTTCTCTTCAAAAGGAAGGATATGAAGTAAAAGGAGCTGGAACAATAGAAGAGGCGGAAACTATAACAAAAGAATTCACTCCAGAGCTGTTTTTATGCGATATCAACCTTCCTGATGGAAGTGGACTCGATTATATAAAGAGTATAAGATCAAAAACAAATGCACATATAATTTTACTAACTGCGCTAGATAGAGAAACAGATATGGTTATGGGATATGATGCTGGTGCTGACGATTATGTAGTTAAGCCTTTTAGTTTATTAGTGCTGATAATGAAGATAAATGCGTATTTTAGAAAAGAAAAATCAAATGATAATCAGATAATTAAATCGAGAAATGTGAAGATAGATAAAGCTGCTATGAAAGTTTTTGTAGATGAAAAAGAGGTATCGGTTACAAAGAATGAGTGGAAACTTCTTTTGATGTTTATGGAAAATCAAAATATTATTATTTCTAAAGAACAAATACTTGAAAAAATATTTGATACAGATAGTGAGTTTGTCGATGAAAATACTGTAGCTGTAAATATTACAAGGCTTAGAAAGAAAATTAATGATAACAGCGACGGTAAAAAAATAATAAAAAATGTAAGAGGACTTGGATATGTCTGGAATGGAAAAAATTAAAAAATATAAATGGTATCTGTTTCCACTTATTGCCTTAATTATAATAAATATTGCTGTTGCTGCATTGAAATACAACTCATACAAAGATGAAACGATTGTGCTTGCACAGGTGATTACAGAAAACAAATCTGAGGAAATAACCTTTAAAGAAGCTGAGAATATTTTAGAAAAATACGGATACGCATATAATGGTAAGACTATTACATATAAGAATTATATTGAATTGATTGGGGAAATGATAATATTATCTTTAGTATTATATGTGATAATTATAATTTCTCTAAGACAATATAAAAAACAATTAAATAAAAATTACTTGGAGCTGATTAGTTTAATTGAGAGCGAGTTAGATTTATTAAAGGAAGGAATATACTCTCCATCTAAATCAGAGCTTAAAGAGTACATAAAATACGACTATAATCATATTATTTCTAGATTAGATACTTTGCTAGAAAGCTTATATAACACAATTTTGCTTGAAAGGGAAAAGGCTAAATATGATAAACTGGATACAAAAGTTGTTGTTACAGATATTTCACATCAGTTAAAAACACCATTAGCAGCAATAAAATCAACATTTGAAATAATGCAAAATGCAAATCTTAATTCAGAGGAAAGAGAAGAAATCGAAAACCTTATGGGATTTCAAATTAATTCATTGGAAAAACTTATACTATCTTTAATTAATATTTCAAGATTAGAAGGTGGTATGATAGAGATAAATCTTTCTGAAGGCAATTTATTCGACTCAATATTAGATGCTGTCAATGGAGTATGGTCTAAAGCTGACGAAAAAAATATATCTATAGAATTTGATAATCCTGAGGATGAACAGTTACCAAAACTTATGAGAGATAAAAAATGGCTTACAGAAGCATTTATAAATATATTGGATAATGCGGTAAAATATTCAAAAGAGAATACAGAAATTCATATAAACGTTTTGAGTTTAAACACAATGATTAGAATAGAATTTAAAGATCAAGGAATTGGAATACCCGATAATGAAAAGCATAAAATTTTCAAGAGATTCTATAGAGGGAATAAAGAAGACGTATGTCGGGAAACTGGAAGTGGTGTAGGATTATACCTTGCAAGATACATCATTTCAAAGCATAGGGGAACTATTATGGTAAAGGATAACTTTATTGATGGAAAGAAATTGGGAAGTATATTTGTTGTACAACTTCCAATTTTAAAAGAAAGTCTTACGAATCTGTAAGACTTTTTTTACGCCTTGAAAGAAAATGGCAATACTTTTACTGTAATATTTATAGTAAAGAAGGAGGTAATAATTATGAAAACAATTTTAAAAACACAACAGTTATGTAAATATTTTGGAGAAGGCGATAATCAAGTTAAGGCTGTGCAAGATACTAATATAGAGATAAAAATGGGAGAATTTGTAGCTATTATAGGAAAATCTGGATCTGGAAAGAGTACATTATTGCATCTTCTGGGAGGTCTTGATTATCCAACATCTGGAAAAGTATATATAAAAGATAAGGATATATTCAATATGTCAGAGGATGAACTAGCAGTATTTAGAAGACAAAAGATAGGTTTTGTTTTCCAAGCATTTAATCTTGTTTCTTCAATAAATGTGTATGAAAATGTTGTTCTTCCTTTAGGAATTGACGATAAAGAACCAGACGAAAAATATATTGATGATATTTTAGATACATTAGGAATTAAAGACAAGGTAGAAAATTTGCCATCTACATTATCAGGTGGTCAGCAACAGAGGGTAGCTATTGCAAGAGCTTTAGCCGCAAAGCCAGATATAGTTTTAGCTGATGAGCCAACAGGTAATCTTGATTCTAAGACAGGAGAAGAAGTTATATCTATGCTTAAACTTTCTGCAGAAAAATACGGACAGACTTTAGTTATTATAACTCATAATGAAGAAATAGCTCAGCTTGCAGATAGGATTTTAGTAATTGAAGATGGAAAGGTGGCTGAACTTAAATGAAAACTATAAAAAAGTTAGCCTTAAGTAATAATAAAGAAAATAAAATAAGAAGTATACTTACTATGATTGCAATTGCCCTTACAACAATGATGATAACAGCGATTGGAACATTTGGATACGGTGGTTTAAAAGGAAATATAGATAATGCAGAAAAACTTCATGGAAGTTATATAGCTGCATTTGTAAATATAGATGAGGAACAGTTTCATAAAATGTCAAAAAGAGGTGAAATCAATGACATTGGTATTGTAGCGAGCGTTGGAGAATCCAATACAAAAGGATATTCAAAAGTGGCTTGGGCTGATAAAAAGGCTTTAATGATGACTAATGGATATTATGCATTAAAAGAAGGGAATTTGCCTGAAAAATACAATGAAATTGTAGCATCAAAAGTATTTTTTAAACAATTAGGTTATAAAAATGTAAAACTTGGTGATAAAGTAACTGTTCCTATAAGAAAGAACGGTAATGAAGGTTTTAAAAATTATGAATTTGTAATTTCTGGAATACTACAAGATGGTATAGCTAATGAAAAGCAGCAATCATCTACAGTACTTGTTTCAAAAGAATATTACGATAGTAAGTTTCCTGATGGACAGAAACAGTTTACAGCTTATTTTAATTTAGATGAAAATATAAAGGGAAACTCTGATGATATTGAATTATTGATTGAAGAGATTGCGACAGAATGTAATGTTGTTAAGGATAATGTAATTAAAAATGGAAGTTTAATTATAACTAAATACGCACCTACATCTGAAGTGCTAATACCTTGTGTGTTAATGTGTTTAGTAGTAGTTATATTTGCAGCTGTAGTTATATATAATATTTTCCAAATTGGTATTTCTCGTAAAATTCAGGAATATGGAAAAATTAAAGCGATAGGTGCAACTAAAAAACAAATGAAAAAAATAATTATAACAGAAGGTATGCTTCTTGCAGTAATTGCAGTACCTATTGGTTTGTTTGTTGGATACTTTGCAACAGAGATTTTATTTAATAGAATAATGGATTTTGCTAGATCTGGAGGTGCAGTTATAGCAGTTGAAGATATATCATTATTCTCTCCAGCAATTATAATTGTTTCCGCTTTAGTATCATTTATAACAGTACGTATTTCGCTTATTAAATCTATAAAAACTATTACATCTATTGCTCCAGTAGACGCATTTTCATATGAAGAGTCTATTTCTAATAAAAAAGGATACAAGAAAGGACACAAGGCATTAAATATCTGGGGACTAATTAAATCAGATTTATTAACAAATAAAAAGAGAAATATTATGACAATAATTGTTATGGGAGTATCATGTATTTTATTTGTTGTTATATCGAGTTTAACAAGTAGTATAGATCCAGAGTACGATGCTAGATTAAATGTAGAATACGGAGATTATCAATTAGAGATTAATTACGACAATTACGATAATGTTTACAAAGAAAATAATCTTGATAAGATTTTTGTAAATAACCCAATTTCAGATAATAGAATTAAAGAATTTAAAAATATTGATGGTGTGGAAAAGATTAAAACAAGAAAATATCTTACTTTTAGAGATGAAGAAGGAATAAAAACAGTAGCAATATTTGATAGAGAAAGTTTTGATAGAGAACTAAAAAATTCAGGTAAAGTTGGCGATTTTACTTATGATTCAGTTAGTAAAGCTAATGGATTTGTATATCCATTCTCTCATTTTATGGAGGAATATGGAGAAAAGATTGGTGATGAGATAGACGTTGAACTTAAAAGTGATAAATCTAGTGTGCAATATAAAGGTACTGCTATGGGAGCGTTTGGAAGTGTTTCAGCAGATTATATAATAACAGAAGATACAGCTAAAGAACTTGGATTAAATGATAGTAGTTATGCGTATCTTTGGATATATTGTGACAATAATGCTAAGCGTGAAGTTGAAGCAAAAATAAATGAGCTATACGAAAATGATGAACATGTTTATTGGGAATCATACGATGAAGTATATCAACTTGCAGAAAAACAAATGATTTTTATGAAGTTAATATCATACGCATTTTTAGGATTAATAGGAACTATATGTTTCCTTAATATGGCAAATACAATGATTATGAATGTAATAACAAGAAAAAGAGAGTTTGGTATACTTCAAGCAGTTGGTATGAGTAATAAGCAGCTTGGAAAAATGCTCCAGTTTGAAGGAATTTTATTTACTTTAGGATCTATTGCAACTTCTTTAATAATTGGTCTACCAGCAGGATATGGATTATTCTTATTTGCAAAAGCAAAAGGTATATTTGGAATAAAGGTATACAATTTCCCTACAGCTGAGGTTTTAATAATGATTTTATCATTATTGATAATGCAAGTAATTTTATCATTTGTACTAAGTAAGAATGTAAAACAAGAATCTATTATAGATAGAATTAGATATTAAAGGACATAATTAGATTAAAATATTTCTTGATTTTTTAAGCAAAGTAATATAAATTATATATATAACTTAAAAAGGGAATGAATGTCTCCCTTGGGAAACCAAAACCGCTTATCAAGCTGATGACTTCTGCAACCGCGCAGAAATCATCAGCTTTTTTGCGTTTAAAACAAAATAAAAGGAGAAATAAAATGTTAGTATCACTTGCTTTAATTTTTTTAGTGGGAATGAGCTTGGCATCTATATGCGAAAAAATTAAAATTCCGAGAATTATAGGAATGCTTGTAACTGGGATAATTTTAGGTCCTTATGTACTGGATTTTTTAGATAGCTCAATTCTAAACATATCATCGAAGCTTAGAAAAATGGCTCTTATTATAATCTTAATCAAAGCTGGGTTATCACTAGACCTAAAGGATTTAAAAAAAGTTGGGAGACCTGCGCTTTTAATGTCGTTTATTCCAGCTACATTTGAAATAATTGGATATGTAATATTTGCACCGATTTTATTTGGTGTCAGCAGAGTAGAGGCAGCACTAATTGGTGCTGTGCTTAGTGCAGTATCTCCAGCAGTTGTAGTTCCTAGAATGGTTGATTTAATGGACAATAATCTCGGTACAAAGAAGGGAATACCTCAGATGATTTTAGCTGGGGCATCTTTTGACGATGTATTTGTAATTGTGCTTTTCAGTACATTCTTAGCTATGAATCAAGGAGAAGGGGTTAATTTAGCTAGTTTTGCAGATATACCAATTTCGATAGTATCTGGAATTTTAATTGGGGCTATTGTTGGATTAATTCTTTATAGATTCTTTGAGTATAGATACAACAAAGAACATCTAATCAGAAACAGCACAAAAGTCATAATTATTTTGGCAGTATCATTCTTACTTGTTGCACTTGAAGATTATTTAAAAGGAAGAGTTGCAGTATCGGGATTACTTGCTGTAACAAGTATGGCATTAGTACTTGCGATGAAGAGTACAAATATTGTAAAGGTTAGACTTCAGGAAAAATTTGGTAAAATTTGGATAGCTGCAGAGGTTGTTTTATTCGTACTTGTTGGAGCAGCTGTCGATATAAGATACACAATGGGTGCAGGATTTACAGCAGTTGTTATGATATTTATCGCACTTGCAATTCGTTCAATAGGTGTATTTATTTGTATGATTGGAACAGAATTAAACTCTAAAGAAAGATTATTCTGCGTATTCTCATATCTTCCAAAGGCAACTGTTCAAGCTGCTATAGGATCTGTACCACTTGCTTCAGGACTAAATTGTGGAAAACTTGTTCTATCAATCGCAGTACTTGCGATAATAATAACTGCACCACTTGGAGCATTTTTAATAGATTTTTCAAAAGAAAAATTATTATAGCAATTAAAATAAATTTGCTATATAAACGTGCAATATTCTGAAAATTATGATAGACTATATTCATAACAAAGTTAAGAAAAGCTTGAATAACTCAAAATCTTGTTAAATTTTTTTAACCCTCTTTTAACGATTGCTTACTATAATGATTTTTTTATAAGTGTTAGTATTATAATTATGTGATAACTTTACTAATGTTTATAGCAATCAGATAAATATGATATCTATAAAATAAAGATGTTGGGAGAGAGAAAAATGACTAAAAGATACTATGATAACAGAGAAATATCATGGCTAAAATTCAACAAAAGAGTGCTTGAAGAGGCGATGGATCCATCAGTTCCTTTAATGGAAAGGCTGACATTTGTATCGATATTCCAGAGCAATTTAGATGAATTTTTCATGGTAAGAGTCGGATCATTATACGACCAGATGATAGTAGATCCGGATTCTAGGGATAGTAAAACAAATATGACTCCTGAAGAGGAGATTAAAGAAATTGTAAAATATACAAAAAAATTAAATGGGTTAAAAGATGATGCTTACAATAATTTAATGAGAGAAGTTAAGGAGTTTGGAATCGAGCTAGTAGACTTTCATTCAAGGGTAAAATGCAATGCAGCGGGGGACTGTGTTGAAGATTTAGAAAATGAATACAGTAAGGCACTAACTCTTGAAGACGAGGAAGTGTTAGAAAAATTATTTGATTCAGAAATAAGACCTCTTATCTCTCCTCAAATAATAGGAAAAAGACAGCCATTCCCATTCTTAAAGGAAAAAGAAATATACGCAATAGTTTCTTTAGAAGGTAAGAATGGAACAGAAAAATTAGGTATAGTTCCTTGTTCAGGTGATGTTTTTGAAAGATTAATTCAAATTCCATCTGATAAAAGAAAATATATTTTAGCAGAAGAGCTAATTCTTCACTTTGTAACAAAAATATTTAAAAAATATAAGGTTAAGAGCAAATCTCTGATAAGAATAACTAGAAACGCCGATATTGATGAGGAAACAGTATACGACGAAGATTTAGATTACAGAGATACAATGAAAAAGCTAATTAAGAAAAGAAAAAAACTTGCGCCAGTTAGAATGGAAATGTCAAGAGAGCTTAATGGTTCAGCGTTAAAAACTCTTAGAAAATACGTAGGCTTAGATGATGATAGTATATTCTATTCTAAATCACCGCTTGAATTTTCTTTTGTTAGAAAGATACAGGACAAGCTTAGAAATCATTCAGAGTTATTCTATGAAAAGAGAGTTCCTCAGAAATCGCCTGATATTTCATCAAAACGTTCTATAATAGAACAGATTGAAGAAAAGGACAAACTTTTATACTATCCATACAACAGCATGAAGCCATTCTTAGATATGCTATATGAAGCATCTGAAGATCCAACTGTTGTTTCTATAAAGATGACACTTTACAGATTATCAAGCGACAGTAAGATAGTAGATGCACTTTCAAATGCGGTTGAAAATGGAAAAGAAGTTGTCGTATTAGTTGAGTTAAGAGCAAGATTTGATGAGGAAAACAATATAAACTGGTCAAGAAGACTTGAAAAAGCTGGATGTAGAGTAATTTATGGACTACCTGGATTAAAAGTTCATTCTAAATTATGTCTAATAACAAGAAAGACTGATGAAGGAATAAAATACATAACTCAGATAGGTACAGGAAATTACAACGAAAAAACAGCAAAATTATACACAGACTACTGCTTAATGACTGCTGATAAGAGAATCGCACACGAAGCAGGTAGGGTTTTTGATAGATTATCTCTTGGAGAAGTTGTAGAAAAATCAGACCTATTGCTAGTATCTCCACTTTGTTTAAGACAGCCTATTATGGATATGATAGACAATGAAATTGTTAAAGCAGAACATGGAGCACCAGCCTATATAGGTATAAAGATGAATTCTCTAACTGATAAGGGAATTATGAATAAACTTATAGAAGCTTCAAGAGCTGGGGTTAAAGTTCAGCTTATTGTAAGAGGTATATGTTGCTTAATACCAGGAGTAGAGGGTATTACAGAAAATATAGAAGTTATAAGTATAGTTGGTCGTTACCTAGAACACACTCGTGTGTATATATTTGGTGAAGGCTGCGATAGTAAGGTTTATATAGGATCTGCAGATTTAATGTCAAGAAATACTATGAGAAGGGTAGAGGTAGCAACACCAATCTTAGACCCAGATATTAAGAAGAGAATTCTTGAAGACTTTGCGATAATGTACACAGATAATGTTAAAGCTAGAAAATTGCTTAAAGATGGTACATACAAACATGTTAAACAAGAAGGTGCTCCTTTAAATTCACAGGAGTATTTCTTTGAAAGAGCTTATAAGGAATTAGAAATGCAGGATAAATAAATTAGACTCTACTCAAAACGAAGAAAGATTGGAGTAATGTCGATGAGATATGGAATAATAGATGTAGGATCAAATACGATTAGATTAATAATATTTGAATTAAAGGGAACAGAGATAAAGATTATACTAAAGGAAAAGGAACTTTCAGTAATACTAAGTTTCATACAGAATGGTAATCTTATGGAGGAAGGTCTTGAAAGACTTTTAAAAGTATTAAATAGATTCGCTAAAATTTGTGAATTACTTGGATGTGCAGAAGTATTCTGTTTTGCAACTGCTTCACTTAGAAAAGTAGATAATAGTGTTTATGTTGTTTCTGAGATGAAAAAGATTGTAGAGAATACAGAAATAATAACTGGAGAACAGGAAGCATATTACGACTATATCGGTCTTAGCCAGGTTGTAAAAGACAGAAGTGGTATGGGACTTGATTTAGGCGGAGGAAGTGTGCAGATATTCAAGTTTAAAGACAGACAGGTTATAGATTCGGTTTCTTTACCTCTTGGTGGTCTTGAGATGAGAAATAAATTTGTTTCTATGGTATATCCTACACTTGATGAGATAAAGGAAATCGAGGATTGTGTAAAAGCTAGTGTTAAAAGTTCTAAGATTTTTAAAGGAAATAACCATAGAGTTATGTATTTAATGGGTGGTACTGCAAGAGCTGCAGCAAAGATTCATAGATATATTTATGTGACTAAGAAAAAATCAAATAAGTATTATATTCCTATTAAAGAACTTAATCAGATTACAGAGAGATTTTCTGATCCGAGAAAGAGCGATGTAGATATTCTTGAGAGAATACTTCCAGATCGTATGAATAATATTATACCAAGTTTGGTTGTTCTTAATACTATTTGTACAATGTCTGGTGTTGATGAAGTAGTTGTTGTAAAAAATGGTGTAAGAGATGGATATATACACGATAAAATATTACCAATGTAAAAATGTGGCTGTTGCAATAATTTGCAGCAGTCTTTTTATTTAATCTTTTTAAATTGACTATCTGCTAAGAGTGTATAAATCAAAATTTACCATCCTTTGTTACTATGCGAAGCATATGAGATATAGACAAACTCCTCTCCAGGCTTCAGCGTGCGTGTAAGTAAGATGTATTGTTGCAAATAAAATACACGCTTGCAGATTGTCGAGAGAGATTTGTCTATATAACTCATATGCTACATACCATCAATAGTTCTGGCAAATTTTGATTTTATACACTCTTTTTAAGTTAGTAATTTTGTAAAAGATTAATTTAAAAAGGCTTGTTTGTAAATTATTGCAACAGCCATTTTTTTATATAGGTAGTATTTTATCGTTGTATGTATAAAGTAGTTGTGGGAAGTTTGTAAATAGGACTTTATAGGTATGAGATACTATATATTTTATATTATAATATTATTTTCATAAGTTTGAATTTTCTAAAATTTTATGTTATTATTAAAGAGTGAATTATTTTTTCACAAGAGGTTTTATATTTGATTTTAAGGGGGCTTTTTAGATGAAGGTAGTAGAGAGAATAGCAAGACTTCGTGCTCTTATGGAGCAGAATGGGATAGATGCTTATATAGTTCCAACAGCAGATTTCCATCAGAGTGAGAATGCAGGAGAGTATTTTAAATGCAGAGAGTTTATTTCTGGATTTGATGGTTCTTATGGGACTGTTATGATAGCAAAGGATGAGGCTGGTCTTTGGACTGATGGTAGATATTGGACTCAGGCTGAGAAACAGTTAGAGGGAAGTGGAATTTCTTTATTCCATATGTTTGAAGACGGTGTTCCAACTATGGAAGAGTATCTTGCGCAGATAGTTCCAGAAAATGGTAAGGTAGCATTTGATGGACGTGTTGTTTCTATGGAAGAAGGACAGGATTTAGAAAAAGCCCTTGCGTCTAAGAATATAACTATAGAGTATTCATGCGATTTAGTAGGTGATGTTTGGGAAGATAGACCAGAGATATCTAAGGAGCCTGTTTTCGTGCTTGATGAAAAATATACAGGTGAAAGTGTAGCTTCTAAGCTTGAGAGAGTTAGAAATGTTATGAAAGAAAATGGAGCTACAGCACATATAATAGCATCTTTAGATGATGTTTGTTGGTTAATTAATATGAGAGGAAATGATGTTGTTTATTATCCACTTATATTCTCATACGCTTTAGTTAAACTTGATGGCATGGATTTATTTATAGATGAAAATAAATTAAACGACGAAGCAAAAGCACTTCTTGCTGAAAATAATATAACAGTTCGTCCATACAACGATATTTATGAAGAAGTTAAGAACCTTAAAGCTGGTGAAAGTGTTATGATTGACCCAATGAAGTTAAATTACGCACTTTACAATAATATACCAGAAGGTGTTGAAAAGATAGAACATCAGAACCCAACTATACTTATGAAAGCTATGAAAAATGATGTTGAGCTTGAAAATATAAAAAATGCTCATATAAAAGACGGTATAGCTGTTACAAAATTAATGCATTGGATGAAAACTAATGTAGGTAAGATAAAAATAACTGAAATGAGTGCAGCTAGAAAGCTTGAAGAATTCAGAAAAGAACAAGAAGGCTATATAAGAGATAGTTTTGCACCAATTTGTGCATATAAAGATCATGCAGCTATGATGCATTACGAGCCAACTGATGAATCAGATGTTGAAGTACTTCCAGAGCATTTATTCTTAACTGATACTGGTGGAGGATATATCGAAGGATCTACAGATATAACAAGAACGTTTGTAATGGGACCAGTTGCCGATGAATTAAAAACTCACTTCACAGCAGTTGTTAGAGGTATGATGAATTTATCAAGAGCAAAATTCTTATACGGATGCTTTGGATATAACTTAGATGCAATAGCAAGAGGACCAATTTGGGATTTAGATATAGATTTTAAATGCGGTACAGGACATGGTGTAGGATATCTTCTTAACATACATGAGCCACCAACAGGATTTAGATGGCAGATAGTTAAATCTAAAAACGAACACCATAAATTTGAAGAAGGTATGGTTTTAACTAATGAGCCTGGTGTGTACGTTGAAGGATCTCATGGTATAAGAATAGAAAATGAAATGATAGTTACTAAGGGAGAAAAGAATGAGTTTGGACAGTTTATGCACTTCGAAACTATAACATTTGCTCCAATAGATTTAGATGGTATAAATCCAGATGAGATGACTAAGTTTGAGAGAGAACGGTTAAATAATTACCATGCTCAGGTATTTGAAAAAATAGGACCACATCTAACTGAAGAAGAAAGAGAATGGTTAAAAGAATACACTAGAGCTATATAATTGAATGAATTACTATAGATAGAAATAGGCTGTTGCAATTTTGCAATGGCCTTTTTTAGTATGACGGGCATGCTATTAATCTGTGGTGAAAGTCCATAAAA
>NZ_QUGE01000023.1:0-37117 GCF_003478825.1 Peptoclostridium sp. AF21-18 | reverse complement strand
AACTAAATATATCTGCTGTTCAGTTTTCAAAGTTCATTTAAAACTTTCGTTTTGTTTTTTATTTTCTTGCCCTCTCTCAAGGACAAGTATTATAATATCAGCTTTCACATTTTACGTCAACACTTTTTTAAAACTTTTTTTATCTTTTATTTTTTTCTATCATAAAATAATCTTCTATATCTTGTAAATTTCAATGATTAGAGTTGATATTTTTCTATAACAATTTTTTTATTTTTTTTATAAATATTTTATAAAACTAATAGTGATAATTAAAAATATCTATTTTTATAACCTAGACAAACAAAAAAACTAGTATAAAGAATTTTTTCTTCATACTAGTTTTTATAATTAAGTAAATTTATTTATAAACTACCTCTTATTTTTTTATTATAATAATTCTCTTCCACAAGCACTTCTTGCAGCAACTCTACCAAAATGAAGAGCATGACCTATACTATATCCACAAGAAGGAACTCCATATCCGAAGTTACCAGTGTTTGCAACTTCTCCTGCTGCATATAACCCTGGTATTATTTTCTTATCGTTGTCAAGAACATGAGCTGCTATATCTATTTCAAGACCTCCAAATGTTATAGAAGTTGCTGGTCTTAAAAATACCGCATAATATACATCTCCTCTTATAGCTCTCATTTCACTTGCTGGTTTTTCGTAATCTTCATCAAATCCAATATCACATAAATAATTATATCTATCTACAGTAGCCTTTAAAACTTCTTGTTTAACATCTATTTTTTCTGCTAATTCTTCTATACTACTAGCTTTTATTGCTTCTTTTGATCCTAGAGTGTACTGAAGTAGAGGATATTTATCTGCTTCTTCTCCACAAGTTATATACCATCCGCCAGCACTACCAGCTTTTGCCATTGCGCAACCAACTAAACTGTGGAACTGATACTCATTACAGAAACGCTTACCTTCTAAAGTAACTATTAAACTCGGTTCTTCATTTACACCTACTCCAGTTCTTTCATTTAACATCATTGTCTGTAAAGATGGGTGTTTATAATTTCTAGCGCCTATTGCTTCTGCAACTCTAGCTCCATCTCCTTGACTTGATTCTGGGCAATTGTAATAATAGCCTTTCATCCATGGATATCTTGATTCAACTAATTCTCTATTAGCTGCAAATCCACCTGTTCCTATAAACACACCTTTTTTAGCCATTATAGTAACAACACTTCCATCTAAAGTATCTGTAGCTTTAGCTCCAACTACTCTGCCATCTTCTACTATTAACTCTGTAAGAGAAGTATTTAAAAGAGTTGTCCCGCCAAGCTCATGGAATTTATTATTTAGTGGAACTATAAATCCTCCACCATATCCCATAGTCTGGCCACCGCCACCCATACTATTATGGATTCTCCATGGTAACTGAGAAGTATGAGGTGCTTCAACATCCTGCACTTCAAATCCCTGTTCTTCTAACCAATGTATATTTTCTGCTGCATGATAGCAGAAATAATTTATCTTATCATCATCTAAGAAAGTTCTCGCAGCTTTTTTTAAGAAATCAAACTGCATCTGAGGTGTATCTAATATACCTCTTTCTATCTGAGTTCTTGTGCCAGCACCCATTATCTTACCACCACATATTGCAGAAGAACCACCAATTATTCCCTGTTTTTCAACAAGAACCACATCAGCTCCACAATATTTAGCTTCTACAGCTGCTGAAAGACCTGCTATACCAGATCCAAATACTAAAAAATCAGTTTCTATTGTTCTATCTTCCTTTTTAGGTGGAACTGGAACTGCTTTATTCTTTAACTCTTCAACATCTCCACCTGCCTGTTCAACACAAGATACAACTGCTTTAGCTATAGCTTTACAAACAATTTCAGCACCTACAACCATTGGTACAGCTAAAGACTGATATTCTATTATCTTTGGAACCCAATGTTCAAAAGGTGAACTTTCAAGACCATATGCCTGTCCATAAATTTCTTTGTGTTTAACAATATTAATATCTGTTATTTCACTTTCAGAAAATGTTACTTCAACAACAACCTTACCTTTTACACCGTATCCTTTTCCAGTGTATGTACCTGCATTATACTTCGCCATGAAACTTTTCCCTCCTAGTAAAACTTACCTTAAAATGATTTTGTTATTTTTTTGTTAATAACATTATAGAATATTATATTCCGTTGAAATTTCAAAGTCAACGAGTTGCATAACGTTGTATAAAATACCACTTTACTGTCTTTAAATAGGTTAATAAAGTAATTGCATTTGTCTTCTTTTATCTCTTTACTTTTTGACATATTCGGCATCTATCTTATCTAAATTATATTTATTCATCAAGTTTATAAGTACATCCGCATAAACAAGCTCACCTTTAGAGTTTTCCTTTGTAGCATATCCTGCATCCTCTAAAACCTGAGCCTGAGCTTTTCCATCTTTTGCCTTAAATAATCCCGCTTTTTCATACCTTTTATTTTCACTTAAAAACTTTCCATAATCATATATAGACTCCTTATAAGACCTATATCTCCTAAAAGCAGCATTTTCTGTATCATTGTACCCTTCTTTAGTATTCATATTGACACTTCTTCCATTCCAAGACTTATCAGCCTTTATCCCAAATAAATTAAAATATTCCTTAGAAAGCTCCGACTTACCCCAATTGGATTCAATAGCTGCCCGCGAAATAGTCACAGATGGATAAATTCCATACTTTTCATAAACATCTACAGCTATTGGCTCAACCATCTCAATAAAATCCTCTCTCTGCATATCCTCTATATATCCTCTTCCAAATGTAGAATACACAGCAAAGATCAAAATAGTCAAAACTACTAAAACAATAGATATGTTTCTAGCTTTTTTCTTTGCTTTCTTACTTTTACCTCCACTAGGTTTCTTTGAATTTTTGCTAGATCCACCTTTTACAGAGCTACTTCCCTTTTTAGATGCAGATTTTTTTGAACTTGTACCACTTTTTTTAGATTTCTTCTGAGTACCCTTGCCTTTTGAAGCATTAAGCTCGCTCTTCACTTTCTGAGAGCTACTCTTTTTAGGCTTAACACCTAAATTTCTATCCTCTTCTCTCTCCTTGAGCTTTCCCTTCACACTCTTTCTCATATCATCTAATCTCTTGCTATCTATATTATTTTCATCCATATGCATTTCCTCACAATTTTTTACTATATTTTTTATTATACAATACAACTCCTCCTAAATAAAAATAAAAATGCGCTATCTCACGAACATTTTACAATCATCAAAATAAAAAAGAGCTGCTACAATACCTGTAACAACTCTCAATTATCATTAATTATCTTGATTTTAGCTCTATCCAAGCCTTATCATATAGTTTTATATCTTTACCTATATCTGTAAATGTTTCGCACTTACTTAAATACTCATCATCAGGATAAGCTCCCTTATCGCTAGTTATCTCCTTATCAAGAAGGTCAAAACAAGCTTTATTAGGAGTAGAATATCCTATATACTCTGTATTTATCTTAGCAATCTCTGGATCAAGCATAAAGTTTATAAACATTTCTGCTTCTTTTTTATTCTCACAAGTAGTAGGTATGCACATTGCATCTACCCATCTATTAGTACCTTCTTCTGGATTGAAGAATTTTAAATCTGAATTTTCTTCCCGCATAAGAGGGAAATCTCCTGAATATATCATTCCTATATATCCATCTTCTCCAACCATTCTATCTTTAACCTCATCATTTACATAAGCTAAAGCGTATTCTTTCTGTTTAACTAATAGCTCCTTAGCTTCATTTATTTCCTTTGGATTTGTAGTATTCATACTATAACCTAACTTAAATAAAGCTGCACCCATTGTATCTCTAACAGAGTCAAATATTAATATCTTTCCTTTATATTTAGGATTCCATAAAATATCCCAAGACCCTAAGTCCTTTTCATCGACATACTTTGAGTTGTATGCAAGACCTAAAGTACCCCACATATAAGGAACACTGTACTCATTTTTAGGATCGTATTCAGAACCTAAAAACTTCTTATCTATATTTTTTATATTAGGAATGTTATTAAAATCTAGCTTTTCAAGTAGACCTTCCTTCCTCATCTTTGCAACCATATAATCAGAAGGTACTACAATATCGTACTTAGTACTTCCACTCTTTACCTTCTGATACATCATTTCATTTGTATCGTAAGTAGAATACTGTACCTGTATACCAGTCTGCTCTTCAAATACATCTATTAAACTTTCATCAATATAGTCTCCAACGTTGTAAACATTTAAAACTTTTGATGAATCTGCAGATTTTCTACAACCTGTTAGAGGAAGCACTGTCATACAAGCAATTAAAACAAGTGACAATATTTTTTTAACTATTTTCATCTATCTTCTTCCCCTTTCTTCTAAAGACTGTTTCTTATTAGAAAGTATTAACAGTATAAGAACTGTTATAAACATTAAAGTAGAAAGTGCGTTTATTTCTGGTTTTATCCCTCTTCTTGCCATAGAGTAGATTTCTATAGATAAGTTTGTAACCCCGTTTCCAGAGTTGAAGAAACTTATTATGAAATCATCTATAGACATAGTAAATGCCATTAAAAAACCTGACACTATACCTGGTTTTATCTGAGGTAGTATAACCTTTCTTAATGCATAAAATGGTGTCGCACCTAAATCTAATGCTGCATTCTCTATATTTTCTGGCATCTGTCTTAATTTTGGAAGCACAGAAAGTATTACATAAGGAATACAGAACATTATATGTGCTATAAGCATTGTAAAGTATCCAAAATCAACCTGTAAAAATACAAATAAACTCATAAGAGCTACCCCTGTTACTATCTCTGTATTTAATATTGGTAGGTTGTTTACATTCATCATTATAGCTTTGTTTCTCGGTCTCATCTTATTTATACCTATTGCACTTAAAGTACCTACTATAGTAGCTATTACTGAAGAAATTATAGCTATAGTAACTGTATAATAAAGTGCTGTCATTATCGCTTCATTTTGGAATAATCTCACATACCATTTAGTTGTGAATGCTCCTATATGTCCCATAGATCTAGAATCACTGAAAGAAAATACTATTAGGGCAAATATTGGTATATATAGGAATAAGAAAACTAAAAACATATATATATCAGAAACTACTTTTATCTTCTTTTTGTTTTTATTCATTATATAACCATACCCCCTTCTCCGCTTCCGTCGTCCATCTTAGACATTATACTCATTGAAATTAATATTACTATCATTAAGAATATTGATATTGCAGAACCAAAGTTCCAGTCACCTACAACTGTAAACTGCTGTTCTATTAAATCCCCTATTAACATTGTTTTTCCTCCACCAAGAAGTCTTGATATAGCGAATGATGTTATTGATGGCATGAACACCATTGTTATACCAGAGAAAACTCCTGGTAAGCTAAGTGGGAATATTATTTTTCTAAATACTGTAAAATTGTTAGCTCCTAAATCGTGAGCTGCATCTATTAAATCGTGATCCATTTTTGATAATGAAGTGTATATAGGTAATACCATAAATGGTAAAAAGTTATAAACCATACCTAATAACACAGCAAATGGAGTATATAAAATAGAACGATACTCTATACCAAATAATCCTAAAAAGCTACTTAATAATCCGTTCTGCCCTAGGATTGATGCCCAAGAATATGTTCTAAGTAAGAAGTTCATCCACATCGGAAGTATGAATAAAAGTATTAAAGTTCCTCTTTTACTTATTGGAGCTTTAGATATAATATACGCTACTGGGTAGCCTATTAATATACATGCTAAAGTAGCTCCACCAGATATTAATATAGATCTCCAAAATACTGATAAATATATTGGATCTAAAACTGCTTTAAAGTTATCAAGAGTAAATACTACCTGTCCATTTACTTCTTTTGTAAAACTATAATAAACTACTAGGAATAATGGAATTACTACGAATATTGCACTCCATACTATATATGGATAAGCAAATTTTGATTTTGAATTCTTAATTTTCATCATCTTCACCAGCTTCTATTTCAACTTTTTTCATTATGTGTATATCCTCAGGATATATTTCTATTCCTAGTTCAGTTCCTACTTCTGCATTCCGAGTATTATGAAGTAGCCAAGTTCTTCCATTTTCTTCTAATTCTATTTCGTAGTGTACTCCCTTGAATATTACAGATGTTACTTTTCCTACTACCATACCGTCTTCTGGTTTAACCATTTTTATATCTTCAGGTCTTATAACAACTTCTATTTCTTCGTTCTTTTCAAATCCTTTATCTACACATTCAAATTCTCTATCTGCAAATACAACTCTAAAGTCTTCAAGCATTACACCAGGTAGTATATTACTTTCTCCTATAAACTTAGCAACAAATGAGTTTTTAGGCTCATTGTATATATCTACTGGGTTACCCATCTGCTGTATTTTTCCTTTATTTAGAACTACTATAGTATCAGACATACTAAGTGCTTCTTCCTGGTCGTGTGTAACAAATATAAATGTTATACCTAATTTTTTCTGTATTCTTTTAAGCTCTACCTGCATTTCCTGTCTTAATTTTAAATCAAGCGCTCCTAGAGGCTCGTCAAGAAGAAGAACTTTAGGCTCATTTACAACAGCTCTTGCTATTGCAATTCTCTGCTGCTGCCCACCAGATAAAGAGTCTATTGCTCTATTTTCAAATCCTTCAAGTGCAACAAGTTTTAAAACTTCTTTAACCTTTTTATCTATCTCATCTTTTGGAACTTTTTTTATCTTTAATCCAAATGCTACATTTTCATAAACATTCATATGTGGAAATAGTGAATATTTCTGGAAAACAGTGTTTACATGTCTTTCATTTGGAGGTAGGTCGTTTATTTCCTTCCCTTCGAATATTACACTACCTGCATCAGCCTGTTCAAAACCAGCTATTATTTTTAATAGTGTTGTTTTACCACATCCTGATGGTCCTAATAATGTTAAAAACTCATTTTTCTTTATATCAAGATTAAATTTATCTAATACTACGTTATCTCCACCGTATACTTTATGTATTCCTCTTAATTCTATAATGTTTTCTGCCAAAGTATAACACCTCTCTCCTCAAAATTAAATCAAACATATTATTTAAATTTATAAATCTATAATTGCACTACTTTCGTATAAATTAGAAAGTAGGTGGTGTACTTACCCAAAGTACCTTAGCTACAGTTTTTCCTTCGTTTGATAGGAAGTGTTTAGCTCTCGGTTTAAAGTAGAAACTTTCTCCTTTTCTAACCTTTAACTTTTTCTCTCCTAAATGAAGGAATACTGATCCTGCAAGCACATATCCAAACTCTTCTCCCTCATGAGGTTTTTCTTCTTTGTACTGACCTCCAGGTTGGATTGTAACTATTACTGGCTCCATCTCATTTTTCTGTGAGTTTGGAACTAACCATTTAAATTCGTATTTTAATTCTTCGTCCTCTGTTTCAAACATATCATCTTTAACGAATACTATCTTTTCGCTCTCTGTATCATTAAAGAATTCCTTTAAGTTTGTCCCAAGTATTTCTAATATATCTATTAAAGTAGCTATAGATGGTGAAGTTAAATCATTTTCAAGCTGAGATATAAATCCTTTTGAAAGCTCGCATCTATTAGCTAACTCTTCTTGGGTGAGCTGTTTTTCTATTCTAAGTCTTTTAATCTTTTTACCTATTTCCATTTTCATTTACCCCTGTCTATATATAAATTTTTACTAAACTCTAAGTTTATCGTTTCTAAACTACAACAATTAGATATTATAAACAAAAAGTTTATTTTTTTCAAGGGTTATTTTGTTTTTTGTTACGATTTGTTTTATTTTTTATCTTTAGCTTTTTTCAAGGCTTTCGATACATTTATAATTACAGCAGTCAATATTAATATCCTCAAAGTTTAGTATTAGTATATTTATTTTTAAAAAATTACACATATTTTCTTACATAAATATCTCTATAATTTTACATAATCTTAAAAAATCATTCTCATTCAGATGATTATCAACATATAAAACTTTTTTTATCTTCAAATATCAACGAATGTAATTTTTATTTATTGATTAAATCAATATTAAATTTGCATAAAAAAAGAACCCCTTTTTATCTAAAGAGGTTCTATAATTTTAAATTTTTTCAAATCAACTGGCTATTTTATAAAATGCTCAGATACTCTTTTTACGTATCTTATATCGTCTATTATGTATCTGTTCTCTACCTTTGTTCCATCAAATCTACAAGCCTTAAATACTACCTTTATAGCTAGTCCTAGACCAAATGCACTTATTATTGTTCCTATTCCTACTTTTCCTCCAAGTAGTATACCTATAGCAAGAGCAGATATGTCCATAGTAACCTTAACTACATTTGCTGATTTTCCAGTTTTTTTCTGTAGGCAAACCATAAGTCCATCTCTAGGTCCACTTCCTAATCCGCTGTCCATATAAAGAACCATGCCAAATGATAAAACTATTAATCCACCTATAAGAAGTGCTAATCCAGATACAATACTGCTAGATGTTGGAATATATCCTGAATATATTATCATATCCATAAATAAACCAACTAAAACCATATTAGCAACTGTTCCCCAGCCTATATTATCGCCAAATACAAAATCTGCAATCATTGTAAGTGCTGCGACAATTATAGTAGCTGTACCTATAGTTATACCAAGCTTATTAGATAATCCCTGATGAAGAACATCCCAAGGTTGCATACCTAAATTTGCATTTATTGTCATAACTATACCTATTGAGCATACAAAAAGCCCTATTACTAATTTAGCAACTTTTGATCCGATTGTCTTAAACATAGCATTAACACCATCCATTTTACAAATTTCATCCTTTGCCTATATAATACAAAAAAATTGTTGAAATTTCAAGGGTTTATGCGCTTTTTGTTAAGATTTATACAATTTTATAACATCTATACATACTTTCTCCACTTTTAAATCCAAATCTAAAATATTCTTCTCCTGTACTAAAATTCTTTTCTATTGCCACAGTATCTTGGTCAGTAGTTTTTCCACCAGTTCCTATAAGAAATACCTCATTTTCACTATCTATTTCCTGAACAGATCCCATATATTTATAATAGTCATCTAAGCTATATGATTTGTAATCTACTACACTCATATTTTCTTCATCTAGTTTTAATTTAACTACTCTAGTATTTTCATTTTTTATTCCATTGTCGTATAAAGTTATATATCCATCATCTGTTATTCTAGCATTGTGCTGCCTAGAAAATTTTTGCTCTTCTGTTAAAGAAAAGTCGTCAGAATCTCCACCAAGTGTCCATATTATTTCACCTGTAGTTCTATCTATTTTTAATACTTCATCTAGATTTCTAAATGAACAAAGTAAATTTCCGTCAGATTCATCTATTGTCATAGAATTAAAATGCGTATAATCTAGTGTATCTTCAGATACTGTTGAGTAATCATTACCTTCCTGGCTTTGCGCGTAAAGTTCCTCGTGTTCAGATGTTTTCCACTGCCATACAGCTTTACCATCTTTAATTTCCTGTATTACAACATCTACTATATAAGGATCATTTCCATCACTAAGTTCTTCAGGTATATTTTCAGCCTTCTGTCTCTGATAGCTAGACAAGATATAGTGATTATCGTCTATATATATGTAATCATGATTTTCTAGCTCTGTTCCCTTTACTATATCGCCATATCCTTCCATTGTAATCTGACTTAATTCATTGTAGTTTTCATCTAATACTTCTAAATATGTTGGAGAATATCCAACCGCACTAATTCTTTTAGACTTATCTGTGTATGTTGATAAATATGTATATCTAACCTTACCATCAGATGTCACAGTCTTCTTAAAATCAAATGAATTAGATTCTGTTTCTCTGTAAAACTTCATACTTCCATCTTCATTTAATACAAATACATAGTTTTGTTCTTCATTATGAGTTGTCATATAGTAATCTCCATCATATGGACTTGAAGCCTCTACTTCATATTCAGGGAATTTACTAGATAATGTATTTATATAATAATTGTATATTTTATCATCACCATTGAATTTAGCAGATACTTTTATCTTTGTATATTCATCGATTTTTTCTGGTATATAAGAAATCTTTTCCTCAGAGTAATATCTTTTATCGTCAATTTCTATATAATCTACATCTTCACGATTTTCTATCTCTATTGTATTTTTAGTATCTAAACTCATTTGACTTACATCATATCCATTTACTTCTCCACTCTTTTGCATTTCTAACTTTTCTCCATTGAATGATAGCACTAATTCTGGATTTTCTACCTCCGCATTTACATTTACATACATAGCACCTAATGAAACTAGTGTAACCATTCCCAATACTAAATATGCTGCTGTTTTCATTTTCTTCATTTTACCCTCCTTTAATTTTTAACTTTCCTTTTTTAGTTTTATTCAATATATTATTTATATTTCAAATCTTCACATGCTCTTTCTTCTCTCCTCTTTTTCCTCCTCTCCAAATATTAACCTATCAACAAATTTAGGAATATTTTTGTTATATCTCATTTCTATAACAGCTGTATCTTCATTTATCACCACGGACTTGATTTCATCGTCCATTATGTCCTCTTCATTTAAAGATACTCTTCTGGATGTATCTATATTTACAGTTATATCTGATTTTTCATATACAAAGCTCTGTCTTTCAAATTCAATTATCGCTTTTGGCTCAATTTTTTCACACATTATATTTAGATAGAAATCTCTTAATATTTTCTTATCTGAAAAAGCAAGATATTCTATATCTCCATTTAGAATATTTTCTACATCCTCTTCAGTTATAATTGCAGATATTTTTTTGTACTTACCATCCTTTTTCATCCTTTTTTCAAGACGTATATCTGTTGAATCTAAATTTTTATATCTTATTCTAAATTTCTCTGTTATACTCTCTCCATTTACTTTTTCAATAAGATCCTCATTATTAGGCGAATCAAAGTATAAGTCCCTTATATATTCTTTGTTTTCTATATCCATAAATAATGCTAATCTTCTCTTTAGTATTTCTGTTGTATTTATATTAAAAGTTTTTTTAATTTCATTTTTATAAGTTAGGCTTTTTTTCATTACCTACACCTCCTTGTGTATTTCTATGATGTTATTATATATTGTTAAGGTATTGATAATCTCCGAAAAACTCGTGCAAATTTGTGGCAAAATTGTGGCAATCAAAATATCAATCTTCAAAAATACACAAAAAAACTGCTAGGAATTTATCCTAACAGTTTTTTATTAGTATTTATTTACATATAATATTTAAAATTTTATAAAGAATATAGCTCCTTTTGAATCTTCTCTATTGTCCGCTTTTATGCTTCCACCATGTGCCTCTATTACAGCCAACGCTATTGATAATCCTATTCCATGGTTTCCACCGTCTCCTTTATAGAACCTATCAAATATCTTATCCTTTTCATCAATATTTATACCATTTCCATCATCTTGTATGATTATCTCTATTGACCCATCTTTATCTTTTTTGCAAGATATATCGACTCTAGATTTTGCATATCTTATGCAATTTCCAATTATATTTAAAAATGCCTTTGATATTTCTTTCCAATCGCATTCAAATTCTACACTATCCTTGCTAAAATCACATACAATTTCAATATTTTTATCGTCAGCAATTATTTTCTTTCTACTTATACACTCTGACAATACTTCTCTTAAATCGTATGTTTCCTTTTTTAGCACCTGCATATCGCTATCCATTTTAGAAATATAGATTAAATCCTCTATCATATCCTTTAGATTTTCGCTCTCTTTTATTATTATCTCAATAGCTTCTTCTGGCTGCATTATTTTGTATTTTATAGCCTCTGCGTATCCATTTATAGACATAAGTGGTGTTCTGAGTTCATGAGATACATTTTGGAAGAATACAGTTTTTTCTCTGCTATCCTTTTCTAAATATGTAGCGCTCTTATTCATAACATCAGCCAGTTCTTGAAGCTCTACATCATCAAAGTCAAATTCTCTATTTTTGAAATTTCCTCTACCAATGCTTTCTGCGAATTCAGAAAGTTCCTCTATAGGAGATGCGATATTGTCAGATATTTTTCTAGATACAAATATAGCACATAATCCTATTACAAACATTATCAACAACAAGAATATATTTATCGTATTTATAAGTCTTAGACTATCTGATATTTCCACAGACAAAACTATATACTTATCACTATCTATATTAGTATTTACGGTTTTGTTTATATTTATAGAAGCAACATACTGTACTCCATATTTTGTAGATATCTTTTGTACAGTTTGATTTCCTAATTTTATGTCATTCCTCTTCATAACTTCACAAATTTTCTCTAAATACTCTATATTCTGCATATAGCAGTTAGTGTTGGGGAATATCATATTGTAATAGCTGTCTACAATTATCGCCTCTGCTTCTGAATTTTCTTGAGCCATTCTAACCTTTCTCTGTATATCTCTCAAGAAGTCAAACCACGATACATCGTTATTTTTATTATCTAAATCATCTAATTTTTCTCTTATATTATCCTTTGGTATTTGGTAATCATCTACCTTTTGAATTATTCCAAGTGCTTTATTTATTTGATTAATTGCATCATTTTCAATATATCTATTTATTATTATATTAAATGCAGTTGCAATCAGTATAAATATTGCTATTATAAGAGATAATATACTAAATAGGATTCTATTTTTTATATTGTTCTCAAAAAAATATTTTTTCCTATATTTACTCTTCAATTTAATCTTCCCCTTGTTTATCATTTACTCTAAATCCATAACCCCATACAGTTTGAATTTCTATTCCTGTGTCTTTTATCTTCTTTCTCAATCTCTTTACCGTATCGTCAACAGCTCTTGTTTCTATTTCACTACTATATCCCCATATTTCGTTTAGTAGTTCATCTCTAGAAACAGCTCTATCATTTTTTTCAAATAAATAACTTAATAAATTAAATTCATTTGGAGTAAGATTTAGCATAGTATCGTCGCATTCAACACTTTTATTTGCCTTATCAAGCTTAACATTTCCAAATTCTAATATTCTTTCCTTATCTACTTCGATTTCTTCAGCATTGTTTCTTTCTATATCTATTCTTCTAAATATTGCCTTTATCCTCATAACTAATGACATAGGACTAAAAGGTTTAGTAAAATAATCATCACTTCCTATACTGATTCCAGTTATATAATCTATTTCTTCACCTCTAGCTGTCAGCATTATTATAGGTACGGTACTTTTTTCTCTTATCTTTCTACATACTTCAAATCCATCCATTTTAGGCATCATAACATCTAGAATAACCAAATCACATTCTTTTTCATCAAATGCTTTTAAAAGCAGTTCTCCATTTTCAAAATCACAAACATCATAGTCAGAATTAAGTAAAAATGTTTTTACAAGACCTCTTATATTATCGTCATCGTCAGCTATATATATAAGCTTTTTCATATTTTCACCTCTATCCTTGAGATTTGCTCAAATTATAAATTATCTGATCCAAAAGCCAATGGCATTAAATCTTCTATATTTGTTATTAATGTTTTTTCTCCATTAGATAATATTATCTCGGCATCTTTTTCTATAAGTTCTGATAGTACCTGTCTACACGCACCACAAGGAGTAACTAGTTTTTCCCCTTTAGATACTATTGCTATTGCTTTTATATGTTTTTTTCTATATCCATTAGAATATGCCGCAAATATAGCACTTCTTTCAGCACAGTTAGTGAGACCATAAGATGCATTTTCTATATTTGCTCCTAAGAAATATTTCCCATCTGTTGTTTCAACACAAGCTCCTACTTTATACTTTGAATATGGTGCATATGCGTTCTGCATAGCTTCAAATGCTTTATCTACTATTTTCATATCGTTTCCTCTTTTCTTAAATTATTTTTTATATTATACAACAGATACCTTATTTATACCTAAAATTTATCTATTATTTTATATATAAAAAGCCAGGCAAAATTACCTGGCTTAAATTTTACTCTGTTTTATTTTGTTTCTGTTGCTTGATTTTCTTCTTTTTTATCTTCTGCTTTTTCAGCTTCTGTTTTATTTCCTTCAAATTTTACATCTGTAGCTGTTCCAGTTATTTTATCTTCTATTTTACCACTGTTCTTTATAGTCGCACCAGTTCCATTAACTTCTACAGACTTTATTGATCCTGTATTTTCTAAAGTAACACTAGTACCATTTATTTTTACACTTGTTGTAGTTCCTTCATTTTTTATACTAGCTTTTGATGCATCCACATCTATATTTGTCATTGTACCTTTGTTTATAACAACTATAGATTCAGCATTTGCATCTAATAATAAATTTTCTACTTTTACTCCACCTGCAACGCTTAAAGAAGCTGCTCTTTTTGTTTCTAATTTTTTTATAGATCCACCTAATATTTCTACATTAGCTTCAGCTGAATCTAATGTAACTTTTCCATTGAAAGTTCCATTTATTTTTATATTTATAGCTTTATCAGTTGATATAGTAAAATCATCTGAAGTATCTGCATTTATTTTTAGAGTTATTGTATCTCCTGCATTTGCATTGGCTAATACTGTATTTAGGTCGTCTTTATTGTTTACTTCATAGTTTATGTTAGTCTGAGTTGCCTTTATTTCTTCTACAGCATCCTCATTACCATTTCCTCCAACCTGAGTTATAGTTTTTATAACTTTATTTTTGAATAGACTCTTTTGACTATCTGATAATTTTGATTCAACTATAACTACTGGTGCATTATTTTTAGCTGCAAGAACACCTACTGAAAGTGCATCTATTAATTCTCCAGATTTTTTAAGTCCATCTTTAGCTACGTATATATTATTTAATTCTTTACCTTTGTAGAATTCTTCTATAACTCTAGCATTTGTATCATTTCTATTTTTACCTTCTATTCTTATAGCTGCTGGTAGTGATTCTGCTACTTCTTCTGAAACAACACTATCTCCACCTATTATATAAGAGTTTGATATTTTATTGTCTTTTATAAAGTCTTTAGATACTTCTATTCCTTTTTTAGGGTTTGATAATATTATAGGCATACCTTTTTCTGCTGCAATAGCTGCTACTGATACTGCATCAGCAAGACCATTTGTACCATTTACTACTGCTACACTATTAATAGCTTCTAATTTATTTGATTTATTAAAGTCGTTTAGTGCCTTAGCTATTTCTAGTGCTGTTTCTTCTCTAGTATCACCTTTTATTCTATCTACAGTTGTAACTCCTGCAGCTTTTAATTCTTCAACTAGAGCTTCTGGTAAAACTGCTTCTCCACCTATTAATACCACTTTTTTTGCTCCAGTTCTAACTATTTCATCTTTAGTAACTGCTGTAAGTGCATTTTTAGAAGTAAGTAATATTGGAGCTTTAAGTGCATTTGCATATGGTGTTGCTGCTAATGCATCTGGTATAGCATCGTCATTTACTAGTATAACAGTCTCCGCATTTGCATAAGCTCTTTTACTTATCATAGCTGCAGTTTCGTATCTATTATCTCCAACTATTTTATCTACTGATGCTGCATAAGCTGGTATAACTGTACCAACTGCCATAGTAGCTGCTAATGCAACTGTTGTGTATTTTTTCATATTCATAACTAGCACCCCCAAGTTTAATTTTATTATTATAAATATTTTATCATATTTTTGCAATCTTTTATTTAATTACCCTATTTAAATTTTTCAAAACATTAAATGTTTATAAAGGAAAAGAGATACCAGTAGGTATCCCTTTATTATTAAAATATATATTTTTTAATTTTACTATTTTACAACTGTGTAATCTTCTGGTTTTAACTGAGAAGCTGCAGCTTCGTCTAATATAACTATTACATCGTTGTGTAACTGTAATGCTGTAGCTGGAACCATTGGATCTATATCTCCGTAAACAGTTTTAGCTATAGCTTCTGCTTTTCCTTCTCCTGAAGCTAAAAGAACTATTTTTTTAGATTTTAATATAGTTCCTATACCCATACTTACTGCTTTTTTAGGCACTTCTTCTTCTGAAGCGAAGAATCTTGAGTTTGCTTCTATTGTAGATGGTGTAAGTTCAACTAAGTGAGTATTTTTTATGAATACTGAATCTGGTTCATTAAATCCTATATGTCCATTTTTTCCTATTCCTAGAACCTGTATATCTATTCCACCAGCTGCTTCTATTCTTTCTTCGTAAGCTTTACATTCAGCTTCTACATCTTCTACCATTCCATTTGGAAGGTTGTAGTTTTCTATGTTTACATGGTTGAAAAGATGTTTTTTCATGAAGTAATCATAGCTCTGATCATTTTCAACTGGTAACTGATAGTATTCGTCTAAGTTGAAGCTTGTTACATCTGCAAAATCTATTTTTCCTTCGTTGTATTTTTCAACTAAAGCTGCATACATTCCTTCTGGAGTACTTCCTGTTGCTAATCCTAATACTGAGTTAGGTTTTAATATAAGCTGAGCTGCAAATATTCTAGCCGCTTTTTCGCTCATCTGAGCATAGTCTTTACATACTAATATCTTCATTTTAAATCCTCCAATATTTTTCTATTTATCATTCACCGCATTTTGCGGATTTTTACAATTTTTTATTATATCTATATTTTACTATTATTTCCGTTCGAATACTATATCTCCTGTACAAATTGTCATACTACAGTTGAAATCATCATCAAATAATGCAAAATCTGCATCTTTACCTATTTCTATACTACCTTTTTTATCAGCTACATGTATTGCAGTTGCTGGGTTTAAAGAAGCAAGGTTTATAGCTTCTACTACTGTTAGGTCTGTGTTGTTGTAGAAGTTTCTTACCATAGAGTTAAGTGCAGAAACACTTCCTGCTAATGCTCCATTTTCTAATCTAGCTGCATTATCTTTAACTATAACTTTCTGTCCACCTAATGAGTATTCTCCATCTTCAAGACCTCCAGCTTCCATTGAGTCTGTTATAAGTATTAATTTATTTTTGCCTTTGTTGTGTATTACAAACTGGAATAATCCTTTGTTTACATGTATTGTATCTGCTATTATTTCAGTAAATACATCTCTAGTAAGTGCTGCACCAACTATTCCTGGCTCTCTGTGGTTTAATCCTGTCTGAGCATTGAATAAGTGAGTAACACTTCCAACACCTTCATCTATGGCTGCATTTGCTTCATCAAATGTAGCTTTACTGTGTCCCATAGATATTAATATATCGGTGCTTCTCTTAACAGCTTTTATAAATTCAAAGTTTTCATCTTTTTCTGGAGCTATTGTTATAACTTTTATAACATCTGAATAATCTTTTATAAATGAGAATTCAGGTATTGCTATGAATTTAGCATTCTGAGCACCTTTAAATGCTTCATTTATAAATGGCCCTTCAACATGAGATCCAAGTACCTGAGAACCTTCCATTTTTCTAGCTTTTGCTCTTCTTATTGTTTCAAGAGCTGTATATATATCAGATTTTCCCATTGTCATAGTTGTTGGTAAAAATCCTGTAACACCATGACGTGCAACAGATTTTGACATAGTTTCTATTGCGTGATCTGTACCATTCATAGTATCTTCACCCATATTACCATGTATATGTATATCTATTAGACCTGGAGATATGTATTTTCCTTCAGCATCTATTACTTCACAGTTTTCTGGTATTTCAGAAGTTATACTCTGTATTTTAGTGTCGAATACTATATTTTTTCCTTCTAAAATTTTATCCTTTAATATAATTCTACCGTTTGTAAGACATTTCATCTTAATACCCCTCCTAATCAATATTTTTTTAATTTATTCTATTAAAATTACATTCCTATATTTATCTCATACTGATATTTATCACTTCTAATTATAGTTACTGTATACTCTATAATTTTTTCATCTTCTGTGTAAGATATTCTCTGTATACTAAGTGCTAGCCGTCCTTTTTCACATTGTAGTTTTTCGCTAACTTTTGCATCTACTTGTATCGGATCTATTATCTGCTCTACTCTAGCTACTTTGTATCCATATTCATTTTCCAAAATTTTATACAAAGAATTATCGTCTAGCATACCCTTTGTCATACCACCACATACCTTTTCAGGAATGTATGCAATCTCGTATCCAAAAGGCTCATTTTCTACATATCTAATTCTTTTTATCTTGTATACGTTTTCTCTTTTGTCAGTTATTCCCAGTTTTTCCATTATAATATCATCTGGGTTTAGTATTTCAAATTTTATTATATCTGTCTTAATATCAATTCCTCTGCTCTTCATAACTTCTGTAAACCCTTTTACATTGTTGAACTGATATTTTTTCTTTTTCTGCGCTACAAAAGTCCCCTTACCTTGTTTTCTATAGAGAATCCCCTCAGAAACAAGTGCATTTATAGCTTTGTTGACAGTCATTCTGCTTATTTCTTGTTCTTTACAAATTTCTCTTTCTGGAAGAAGTACATCGCCTTCTTTTAATTCTCCAGACTCAATCATATCCTTTATTATCGATTTTAATTGGATATGTATTGATACAGAACTAGTTTTATCTACTTTCTTCATATCGATTCCACCTTTTACTTTGGTATATACCAATTATATACCTATAGCATTTTTTATTCAATGCTTTTAACAAAAAAATAAATTTTATTGAGTTTCATCGAAAAATTTATTTCGACTATAAAATTTTTTAATTAAATTTTTAAAATTTCCGTTACTCAAATCAAAATAACTTTCCATTTAATAGTATTTATGTATTATAATAGATTTAATGATTAAAACGTTAGGAGTGAAAAATTTGGTAAAAATAGGAGAATTAAACAAGCTCGAAGTTAAGAGAAAAGCTGATTTTGGCTATTTCTTAGATGGTCAGACAGGTAACTCAACTGACGATGTACTACTTCACAATAAATTTATTGAAGATGGAACTGAAATCGAGGTCGGAAAAGAAGTTGAAGTCTTCATATTCAAAGATTCTAAAGGAAGATTTGCTGCAACTACAAAGAAACCTTTAGCTTGCGTGGGGGATATAGCATATCTTAAAGTTGTCGACAACACAGATATAGGTACATTCATAGACGTTGGTCTTCCAAAAGATGTACTTGTACCATTTAGAGAAAAAACTCATCCAATGTTCAGAGATGAAAAATATTTATTCTATATATATGTAGATAAGAGCGGAAGAATAGCTGCAACTACTGATATAGACCATCATCTAACTACAGACCATGAGTACAATTTAGGAGATACTGTAACTGGTATCGTGTACGGATTCCAGACTAATGGAACTGCTATGCTTTGTGTAGACAACAAATACGCTGCAGTTATACTAAATAACGAATACTTCACAGATTTAGATGTCGGACAGGTTATGGAAAACCTAAAAGTTATAAAAATATATGAAGACGGAAAACTAGGGCTTACTCCAAGAGCAGACAGAAAATCTGAAATGGATTCAGTTGAATACAAGATATTAAGCTATCTTGAAGGAAATGACGGATATATGAGATTTAACGATAAATCTGATCCAAAAGATATAAAAATATTATTCAATTCAAGTAAAAAGAACTTCAAAAGAGCTTTAGGTGTACTTATGAGAAAAGGTATAGTATACCAGGACGAAAACGGAACATATTTAAAATAGATAATGAAAAATCGCCTCCTATGATTAATTTGATATTACCATAGAAGGCGATTAAATTTACAGACTTTTTTTCATATACTCTATACTTAGTTACTTCACGTTATTATTTTGTACTTTGCAAATAAAATGCAATATACATACTTTACCACATATTTTGAATTTTTTACATTGTCCATTATTCGTATAGCAATTTGCATATGTTGTAGTATTATTCTTATCATTTGGTTCTGACATCCACTTCATTTTTTTACTCCTTTTTTATTATAAATATATTTCTTCTACATTAGTTAGTTCACTTAAAATTTCTTCATGTGATACGAGGATAATAATACTATCTTTTTTTATTTCATTTATAATATTATAAAATATCATTTTATTTTCTCTATCTAATGCAGAAGTTACTTCGTCAAAAATATAAATTTCTTTTTTTTCAACAAAAGCCCTAGCTATAAGTATTTTTTGCTTTTGTCCCCCAGATAAATTTATTTCTTTATTTAAAACTGTATTATAATTTTCTGGAAAACTCATTATTAAATCATCTATATTAAGTTTTTTGCAAATTTTTCTTATACTTCTTAAATCTATATTCCTATACAATGATATATTTTGGTAAATTGTATCAGTAAAAATATATGAATTTTGATCTATATATGCAATATTTTTTCTATATTCATTGATTTCAACTATTCTTCTGTAATTAATTTCTAATTCTTCGATATTATTAGGATATAATCCAGACAATATATCTAATACAGTAGATTTTCCTTTTCCATTTTCTCCAATTATTCTATATATATTACCTTTTAAAAATTCATAATTAAAATTTTTAATTATTTCATTATTTTTTATATATCCAAAAGATAGATTTTTAATTTTAACAGAGATCATTTCTCCGTTTAAATCTTTTGATTTTTTTTCTTTTTTATTAGAAAAATAATTATCTTTATTACATATATTATCTATCCTTTCCAAAGATATACTTATATTCTGTATCAATGAATTAAAACTAGATAAATTACTACTTTCTGTTTTAAATTTTTCTGAATATGAGTTAAAACTAACTAATATACCTATAGTTATTATATTTTTTAGGCATAAATATCCACCAACTAATAAAATCAATATATTAGAAATGAAAGATATTATATTTATAATAATATACATATCTATATCCAACTTTGACTTTTGCACAGCTTTATCATATATTTTGTTTGTTAAGCCTTTAAATTCATTATTTCTTTTATTTATAATATTAAATATATTTATTACTTTTAACCCATTTAATGTATCATTTATAAAATTCAAATATTTATCTTTCATTTTCATTAATATTTCTAATTTATTTTTTATAACTCTTCCCATAACTAAAAATACTAAAAATTCAATAGGAATAAATATTAAAATTAACAAACTTAATAATAAATTTATTTTTATCATTATAAACAAAATAAATATAACTGTTACTATACATCTAATAAAATCCAAAAACTCTCCTAATATACTAGCTGCATTCATAGCATCATCTTCAATATTATTTATTAGTAATCCTTTATTGATATTTCTAGTATACAAATAATCTAAATTTAATATATTATTGAATATATCTAATTTTATTTTCTTTTCTACTCTAGCTGTTATCTTTAATATATAAACTGATCTAATTCTATATGTAATAATATTAAAAATATATATTATCACCATAAACAAGATATAGTAATTCAATTTATTTATTCCATTTTCTTTTGATATACAATCTATTATTTTCCCCATAATAAAGGGGTTTATCAAATAGAATATCATTTCTAAGAAAATTAATATTTGCATAAAAATAAATTCTTTGATAGAAATATCTATTTTTTTTATATATTTTATTATTAATTTTATATCTTTAACAAAAAATTTTATTTTACTTAATATATAAATCACTTCTTTCATTATGTAAAACTAACCCTATAGCTAAATATATTTTTATAGTTTTCTTCCTTTTTTTACACAGTTATTCTGTGTTTTACAATTAAAGTTTAGTATACATCCTTTTAATTTACCTTTTTCTTGCTCTGTATTAACACCTTCATTAAATACAAAAAAGCAATCTACTTTACCGGTAATTGAATTTTTACTTTCTGATATCCATTTCATATTGCTAATCCTCCGTTATTTTTTTATACAATTATTTTGTCTACCACAAACAGATTTGCCTATACATAAATTAGGACATAATGTCAATTTACATGGTTTATGTGGTACACATGGAGATGGTCCTCCACCTAGTCTACTATCTTTGTTATTTAATGTATTTACTTCTGAAATCCACTTCATATTTATTTTCTCCTATATTTTTAAGCTATAAGGTTAGTTTTATAACAATTTAAATTAATTATACCCTAACTTTTGCTTGTAAATATTTTCTATTTTTCTTATAACTATATCTTTTTTTTCAAAGCAATCATTTTTACCATACATTTTCTTTAAATAAGGACATCCTCCCATACATATAGGTAATAAATTGCATTTTCTGCATTGATTATCTTCAACTGGATTATAAGCTCCATAATAAATTACTGTATTGTTAAGCTCTATTCCATCTGTTACATTTCCTATACATCCTTTTTTTCTACCTATTTCATCCCAACATTTGTAAAGATTCCCATTTGGATCTATTACAAAAGAGTTGTTAGTTACAGCTCCACAAATATTAGGATTAAATTCAGATATATTACTAAAATTTTTATTTTTTCTTAAAAATCTACTATTATATTCAGTAAATTCTTCTTCTTTCAATATATTAATATTGTTTTCATTAAGTAAATCTTCTACTTTTGCTATATATAAAAATACTTTATCATATATATCATTTTCTTTTAGTATACTTACTAATTCATCTATTCCTTCTTTATTTGTATTATCTAAATTAACTCTTATTGTTATATCTATTAAATCACAACTATTTTTTATATTTTCTATTATTCTATCAAAACTACCTCCACCTGAAGAAAGTTTTCTTCTAGAATCATGTATTTTAGGAGGTCCATCTAATGTTATCTGAGCTGAGTTTATCTTCATTTCTTTCATTTTTTTAGCATATTCTCTTGTAAGTAAATATCCATTAGTAACTATATCTGCAGAAAAATTTTCTATATTAACATACTTTAATATTTCATTTGTTAATTTTTCAATTATATTAAATGCCATAAGCGGTTCTCCACCATACCAGCTTATACTTAACGGTTCATCTTTTTTTATATTGTTTTTTATAAATTTCAAAGTATTTTCTATTGTATTTTCATTCATTGTTGTAAAATCCACACCTTTTTCATAACAATAAGGACATACAAAATTACATGATAGAGTTGGTGCTATAGTTAAAAATAATCCTTCATTTTTATATCTCAATATATTACTATAATATTTTATTAAATCTACTTCATTCAAAGAATCCTCTACTATCATATTTCCCTTTATCAATTCTTTTTTTAATAAGGATTCATTTTTATCAATATCCAATTTTATATTTTTATACTCATTCAAATCTTCTTCTTCTATTAAAAGAATTCCTGAACTAAATGTATTATATAATAAAATATTATTTTCAATTTTATGTTCAATATTAAACTGTGAAAATTTCATTTTTACCTCCATTTTATTATTTAATTTTTGAAAGATATAAAATTAAAATCATACAAATATAAGGTGAAATATAAGAAAATAATTCCAAAATATTAATAAAAAATAATAAAGGAAATATTATTAATGTATATATTGAAAAACTTAAAATTAAATTTAAAATAGATATCCATTTATAAATTTTAATATTGCTATGCGCTGAAACAATATACGCTATAATGCTTAAAACAATATATATACTTAGATTATTATTTTCTGATAATATACCTATATTTTTAATTAAAATTAATGTAAATGGAATAAATATTATTATACTTGATATCAATTTATTCCTTTGGAAAAAGTCATCAAGTTTATAATTAAAAGATTTTATTTTATCCATCTTTATAAATACACCTCTTTTCATTAATAATTTTTTTATAAAAAAAAGATATCACCTTATAAACAATTATCTTCTTTCAAAATCCTTGTTTACAAAATAACATCTTAATTTAAACTATTCAATATATTTTGCCTATCTGGGTATTATTATTGCTTATCTGGACTAATGGAATATAGATTATTATCTCGAATACATTTTCGCTATCATTTATATCCATATTTCCATTATATTTTTCAACTGCATTTCTTACACTTTGTAAACCTAGTCCATGCAAAAAATCATCTTTTTTACTAGTAATAATTCTATTTTCTTTTTTTATAATTATATTTTTTTTATTATTTTCTATTTTTATTAAATAAAATTTATTTACTATAGTATCTTTTATAAATATTTTTTTATTTTCTTCATCTTCTATATTTTTACTAGCTTCTATAGCATTGTCAAGCAAATTAGAAAATATAGTGCATATATCTGTCATTTCTATAAAATCACACTTTTTTAAGTTTAAATCTACATATAAATTTATATTATATTCTTTGCATATTTCCTCTTTTTCCATAAGTATAATGTCTAATATTAAATTATTAGTATGAAAATTATTTTTTACATCCTCTAATTTTTCTTTTATTTCATTTATATATTTTTTCCTATCCATACTATTTAATTTTTCTATACACATAATATGATTATTCATATCATGGTATATTTCTCTAACTTTTGAATAATTCTTTTGCATAGAGTTATAATATTGGTACTGCATATTTAACTTTTCTTTTATCAACTTATTTTCATAATCTAATTTATTGTTTTTTAATATTCGTATAATCATTTTTATTATAGCTATATTTGAAATTATAGCTGATATTATTAAAATTAAAATTGTTATAAAATTAGAATTGTACTTTATTGTATTAGTCATCAAAAATTCAAATATTATCACTATGCTAACAATATTTACTATTACAGGCAATAAAAATTTTAAATATTCTTCTTTTTCTAAGTCAAATACAAATTTCCAACGTTCTTTTTTTATTTTTAGTAAACTTAAAACTAGTATTACCTTCGTAACAACAAAATACTGTATAAAATAAATATAATTATTAAATAATAAATTTATTCTTTCTATATTTTGAACCTTCATTAAAAATATCGTTACTAATGAATCTATTCCTATAATAAATAAACTATAAATAAATATTATAAAAAATAATCTTTGCAATCTTATATTATAATTATATCTAATATTCATACTTACAAATAATATGTTTATAAATAATCTTAAAAATAAATCTTTACTAAAAATAGACTCTATAACTATAACTAAAATTAATAATAAATTCGAGTAGGCAAATTCTCTTTTATTTTTCACTCTACTTTCAAATTTATTTATTATAACCATAAAAATTAATATATCAAATACACTAGAAAATATTCTAATCAATTCGCAGTAAAATATATTCTCCATTATATTTTTCTCCCTATAAATCTAGTAAATTTTTGTTTCAAATCTTTTATTCTATATTTGCTAACAGGAACTTTATCTTCTCCAATAATAACGGCATCATTTGTTATTAAATCAATATATATCATATTCACTAAAAAACTTTTATGTACTCTAAAAAATCCATATTTTTCTAATTTTTTATCAAACTCTGCTATACTTTTCCAAGAATAAATAATGTTTTTATCAACTAAATGAATTATTAATTCTTTTCTATTTATCTCAATATATTTTATTAAATCTATTTTTATTTTTTCTATTTTCCCATTTTGATCTATTAGAAAATACTTTCTTTTATTTTTATTTATTTCTTCTATACAATTCAAAATACTTTCTTGAAGCTCATCAAATTTTATAGGTTTTAATATATATCTATACGCCCTTACCTTATATCCATCTTTAGCATACTCTATAAGTCCAGTCAAAAAAATTATTTCAGAATTAATACCTCTACTTCTTATATTTTGAGCTGCTTCCATTCCACTCATTTTTTTCATTTTTATATCTAATAAAAATATATCTACATCATCTATATTTTTTTCCAACATTTCCTCTGCTGAATTAAATATATTAATATTATAATTATAATTATCATCTATATTTTCAAATATTATCCTTAAGTAATTTAGTATTATTTTTATTTGTTCTTTATTATCTTCACAAATAACTATATTATACATATTTTATCACCATCCAAATTTTTTCATAAAAATATCTATATTTATATTATAGTCCTTTTTCATATGCTATAATTTACAATATTGTTACAAAAAAAACAAGAAAAGTATTTCACTCTTCTTGTTTTCTCCAGTAAAAATATTATTTAATTAATCTATAATTTTTTATTTATATCAGTTATAAATATTATAAATAAGGAAAATATAAATAATATTAACAATATGCTTATTATACTAAAAATAACTTCATATTTTGCTGTATCTGGTATTAGGGCTGTCGATTTTAAAATACTTTGTGGAATATAATAAATTAAGATAGATATTACTGATAACAAAATTAATTTTAATTTTATATTATTACTCATTTGACATCCCCGCCTTTAATTTCTAAGTACAGATTTTTTAAGTGGATCCACAGTTTGTGGTTTTACAGTATTTTCATTAGCAAATACTTGAGTAAAAGATAATGCTGTAATAATAGTAACTAAAAATAATGATATTAATTTTTTATATTTCATAATTTTTACCTCTTTCATTTTATGTTACTGATATTATAGCATTTATTTTTTTATAATTATTCTATTTTGCCCAACTAGGTATTATTATTGCCTATCTGGATAAATCTAATATTTTATTAATAAAAATCCACATTATATCTCTTTAATTCTCCATCTTCGTATTCAATTTTTGCATTAAACACCTTCTTAGTGGCTACCCACTCTAAAAATACTCTATCTCCATCCCACATATTTAAGTCCATAACCTTATCGTTATCAACCCAAAGAAGTCTACCCTCTGGACAATCATCCAATCTATCCTCAGGAACCTCTCCTTCAAAATCTCTACAGCTAAATATAAACATGTACCAGTTATCATCATTTGCAAATTTAGGGAAAGAAATAAGTCCATGATATCTTAAAGAATTTACAGTTAATCCAGTTTCTTCTTTAATCTCTCTGATTATACATTCTTCCGGAGTCTCTCCAAATTCAAATTTTCCACCAATCCCAACGTACTTTCCTTCGTGTACGTCGTTTTTCTTTTTATTTCGATAAAGCATAAGTGTTTTGCCATCTTTTTCAATATAGCAAATAGTTGTAAGTACTGTCTTATTCATATTACTCAACTCCTTTGTAGAAGTGAGCAGTTGTGTAATTTCTGTTTTTATTTAACACTTTTTTTGCAGTACTGCTTAATTCAAAGTCGTTTTCTGTTGTTTCCATATATGCTTTAGCTATTTCTCTAGCTTCTTCTGGTGTTTCTAGCGAGAAGTCTAATCTAAAGAAGTCCACACCAGTTTCTGCAACATCTTCAAGATTTTCAAGCATTATTGTAGGTTCAGAATTGTATATTGTAGTTCTACAGAATTCGCTCTGAGATAGTCTAAACTGGCTTCCCTTCTGGTCTTCTAACATATATTTATCTTTTCTACATTCTGCACATCTTTTGTCTTTTTTACAGTTTCTTACAAGTACACCCATTGGACAGTATTCACTTATCATCATAGGTACGTATCCGTATACAACTGTTTCTATTTCAGCATCTGTGTGTTTTATAGACTCTTTTATTTCACTCACATTCATTTCCTGAGATATACATATACTTTCCATTCCACTATTTCTAAGCCAATTCATGCTCTCTCCGTTGAATGCATTTAATGACCAATCTGCTCTTATTCCACATCCACAGTTTTCTGTAAAGAATTTTATTTCTCCCCAGCTCGCTGCAAGTACAGAATCCTCTTCAGTTATTTCATCTATTATCTTATCAAATACCTTGTAGTCAGGATTTCTCATTATTCTAGGTGCAGAGTATACTATTTTCTTGTCGTTTTCTACAGCTATTTTTTTAGCTTCAGCGAAATCATATAAGTTTTCATAGTATATTGTATCTATTTCTAAATCCGCAACTGCTTTTAACTGTTCTAAATTTTTAACCTTAACTCTTATTCTAGGCTCTTCTTCTAAATACTCTGGTCTTTTATCTTTTATAGAATAGTTTATTTCCTTATCTTTTAGACTTCTTCCTTTTACAACTTCTCTTGAATCAGATAATTTTTCTATAGCTTCCCTTCTCATTTTATTTATCATACTTACGGGAATACTAACATCTTCACCTATATCTAGTTCTATATTTTCTAACTCATAAGGAGTGTTTCCAAGTTTTTCAAGCTGAGATTTTGCCTTTTCTTCAGATAATACTACCTTCATAGCTTTTTCTGCCTCTTTTTCTCCCTCAACTAGCACAGAATTACCTTCTGTATCAGATATTTCAAGTATAGGTTTTTCACCTATATAAGCCTTAAATCTCATATAAGCAGGAGTTTTTACTAACTCTTTATCGCTTTCAAAAGTAGATTTTACCCTTTCTATTAAAGAGTTATCCGATGTTTTGAAAACATCCTGATTTTTTCTAGCCTCTCCTACAAAGTCTAGCTCTATAGTTTCTCCAGCGAATCCTATTTCACTTATCTCATTTCCCTTGATTATTCTACCTATAGTTCCTCCACCAAGGTTTATTCCATCGCCTTTTTTAAGAGTATTTTCTAATTTTATCTTTAATCTTTTTCTTTTCTTATTAAAATCTACTACCTTACCAATATATAAACCTCTGTTGTTTGGTTTTTCAGAGTTCATTATGTCTATACCTTTTTCTCCAAGTATATATCCTCTAGTGAATTTTCTATTAAAGATTGTATAAAGCTCGTTCATGTCTTCAGTAGTTACACCAGTTTTTCCTGTAGCTATATAGTTATCTGCTGCGTGTCTATATGCAGATACAACTGTTGCAACATACTCAGGTCTTTTCATTCTTCCTTCTATTTTTAGAGATAATACACCCGCGTCTATTACTTCTCCAATTTCTTCAATAGTGTTTAAATCTCTAGGACTTAGCAGGTATTCCCCATTTGTGTTTACAGTTTCTCCTGTTTCTACATCTATTAATTCGTATTTCTGTCTACAAGGCTGTGCACATCTACCTCTATTGCCAGATCTATTTCCAATCATACTACTCATTAAACACTGACCTGAATAGCATACACATAATGCACCATGCACAAATACCTCTATATCAACCTTAACTTTTGAGCAAATTTCTTTTATCTCAGGTGCACTTAGTTCTCTAGCAAGGACAACTCTGTCAAATCCTATACTTTTTAAATACTCTACATCTTCTAATGAATGTGCTGCCATCTGAGTGCTTGCGTGTATTTCAAAGTCTGGAAGTTCTCTTTTTATAAGCATTGCCATACCTATATCCTGCACAATTACAGCATCTATATCTATATCGTATAAAAATTTTATATACTCAATAAAGTCCTCTACCTCATTCTGTTTTATTAATGTATTTACTGTTATAAATAGTTTTACTCCTCTTGTGTGGCAGTATTTAACCGCTTCCTGTAGTTCTTCTCTATCAAAATTATTTGCAGATGCTCTAGCACTGAAATCTTTTCCACCTAAATAAACTGCATCTGCACCATTTTGAACAGCTGCCTTTAACGCTTCAAAGCTTCCAACCGGAGCAAGAAGTTCTATTTTGTTCATCTTTTCCTCCTTCTTATTGAAATCATAATTTTTATTTCAACATTTCAACAATTATCTAATATTAATCTCTTTTTAAAAACAATTATTTTTACTTAAAAATCGGCATAAAAAAGAGCCGCTCCATATATTATATGTATCAAGCGACTCTTTTTGCAATACATTTGCGTTATTTGTCTAATTTATTTTTAAGCTCAGTATTTTCAAGCTGAAGTTCGTAGGCATTGTTCTGGAATTCAGATGCTATCTGTTCAGCAGTTTCTACCTTTTTATTAGCCTCAGCTAATTTTTCTTCTAGCTCTTTTATTCTTTCATCTACATTCATTTCCTGGCATACTTCTGGATTCTGTAGTTCTAAGATTTCTTTTTTCTTTTCTTCTACTATTTCCATAAGTTCTGCCATTCTTTTCTGTAGCTCTTCAAGTTCTGAGTTTTTAGATTCAACCCCGTTTTTTAACTCTTCTATTTCCTGGTCTTTTAATGCTATTTTTTCTTCTAATTCTTTTGCAGCCTCAGAATTTATCCCAATTTCTGCATTTGCCTGTAATTCTTCAAGCTCTTTAGCTATTTCCTGGTTTTCTTCAGAGCATTCAAATAGAAGATCTGCTATGTTTAGAGCTGTAAGTATTGATACTGCTGATATACTAAGTCTTGAATTCGCCTCAGCTATTGTACTCATTTCACTGTCTACATAGTCAGCTATCTGTTTCATTTTTTCAACAGGCTTATCTCCTGTCATCTGATATTCAGCTCCCTGTATTTTTACAGTTACCTTATTCATCGGTTTCAACCCCCTAATGATTACTTTTCATTAAGCTCTTAATTCAGCACCTAATTTTTCGCTTAATTCTTTTAATATGTTTTCATGAACTGGTGCTATGTCATCATCAGTAAGTGTTTTTTCAGCACTTCTATAAGTTATGCTGTATGCTACAGATTTATATCCAGTTTCTATCTGAGATCCTCTGTATACGTCGAATAATCTATAACTTTCAACTAATCCTTCTCCGTTAGCTTTTATTATATCTTCTATATCTTTTACATATACTTCATCTTTTACAGTAAGTGCTATATCTCTTGATGTAGATGGATATTTTGGAAGAGATTTGAATATTATTGTTCTGTCTGAGTTTTCAAATACTACATCTGTGTCTATTTCACAAACATATACTCTCTGAGTTAATCCATAGTTTTCAAGTACATCAGGATGTACTTCTCCTAAGTAACCTACTAATGTTCCATTACATACTATTTTAGCACATCTACCTGGATGGAATGTAGTGTTTTCTTTTTCTGGTATTATTTCGTATTCTTTCATTCCTGCTCTTTCAAGAACTTTTTCAACTGCGCCTTTTAGTACGAAGAAGTCTACTTCTTTTCCATACATTGCCATACACATATGATTTAATTCTGAAGGAAGTCCTTCTTCACTTGGTACAAATACATGTCCACATTCGAATCCAGCAAATTCTGGGTTCTTTCTTGACATATTAGTATATACTATATCAAGCATATTTGGTATCATTGTAGTTCTCATTACAGAAGTTTCTTCTCCAAGTGGATTTAAAAGTTTTACAAAGTTTCTCTTTGGAGAATCTGCAGGTAATTTTATTTTATCTACTCCTGATGGGCTTACGAATGAGTAGCTAAGTACTTCATATAATCCTGTTGATAGAGCAGTAGATTTTAGTATATCGTTGAATTTCTGTCTTTCAGTTTTTATACCTGCTGTGTAGTTACCTTCTAACTGTTTAGCTGGTATATTTTCGAATCCGTATATTCTTGCTATTTCTTCAAGAACATCAGCTTCCTGTTCCATATCTAATCTGAATGAAGGCACTCTTATTTCTAATTCTTCAGCAGATTTTAAGTCACATTCGAATTCTAATGATTCTAATATTTCTATGAACTGAGCTATTGGAAGGTCTATTCCTAATCTAGCTGTTATTCTCTTAGGATTTACTGTAAGTATTTTCTGTTCTGGTTTTGAAGGATAGTTATCTTCTATACCTTTTAATACTTTACCTGCACCTAACATTTCAACTAACTGAGCTGCTCTGTTTACAGCAAGTTCTGCTAAGTTTGGATCTATACCTTTTTCGAATCTTGAAGAAGATTCTGTTCTAAGTCCTAATTTTTTAGAAGTCGCTCTTACATTTTCAGCCTGGAAGTTTGCACTTTCGAATAATAATTCAGTTGTAGTATCTTTTATTTCTGAGTTTAATCCACCCATTACACCAGCTAAAGCTAAAGATTTTTCTCCATTAGTTATAACTAACATATCTTTATCAAGAGTTCTTTCCTGTTCGTCTAAAGTAACGAATTTTTCTCCTTCTTCAGCATTTCTAACAACTATTTTTCCAGTTCCTATATCACTTAAGTCAAATGCGTGCATTGGCTGACCCATTTCTAACATTACATAGTTAGTTATATCTACTATGTTGTTTATAGGTCTTACACCAGCTTCTATTAATCTTCTCTGCATCCAGTATGGAGATGGAGCTATTTTAACATCTTTAACTATTCTAGCAGCATATCTTCTACATAATTTTGGGTTTTCTATCTGTACATCGAAATCTATTGATTCGTCAGCTTCTTCTTTAACAGATACTTCTGGGTATTTAACTTTTTTACCAACTGTTACAGCTGCTTCTCTAGCTATACCTATTACACATCTGCAGTCTGGTCTATTTGATGTTAATTCGAAATCTATAACTGCATCATTTATACCAAGAACTTCTTTAACATCTTTACCTGTTTCATAACTATCTTCGTAATCAAGAAGGAATATTCCGTTCTTTTTGTATTCTTCAACATATTTTTCATCTATACCAAGTTCAGCTGCAGAACACATCATACCTTCTGATACTTCGCCTCTTAATTTTCCTGTTTTTATTTTTATTCCACCAGGAAGTTTAGCACCATGTATTGCTAGAGGTATATAATCTCCAACTTTTACATTTTTTGCTCCTGTTACTATCTGAAGAACTTTTTCTCCAGCGTCAACTTTTGTTACTATTAATTTATCCGCATTTGGATGTGGGTTTATTTCTAATATTTTCCCAACTACAACATTTTCTATATCTTCACCGAAGTATTCAACAGTTTCCATTTTAGTCCCTGTCATTGTCATCATATCGGCAAATTCTTTTACGTCCATATCTATATCTACGTAATCTCTTAACCATTTTACTGATACTAACATTTACTTTTTCCTCCCTATTTAATCAAATTAGAACTGATCTAAGAATCTAACATCATTTTCGAATAATAATCTTATGTCATCTATACCGTATTTAAGCATTGCAAGTCTTTCAACACCCATACCTGCCGCAAATCCACTGTAAACTTCTGGATCTATTCCACAGTTTCTAAGTACGTTAGGATGTACCATACCTGCACCTAATATTTCTATCCAACCTTCTCCTTTACAAACTGGGCAACCTTTACCACCACATTTGAAGCAAGTTACGTCTATTTCTGCACTTGGTTCAGTGAATGGGAAATTGTGAGGTCTGAATTTTGTATTTGTTTCACTTCCGAATAATTTCTGAACAAATGTGTTTAAAGTTCCTTTGAATTCTGTCATTGTTATGTCTTTTCCAACAACTAGAAGCTCTATCTGATGGAACATTGGAGAATGTGTAGCATCTGGAGAGTCAGATCTAAAGCATCTTCCAGGAGCTATTATTTTTATTGGTAAATCTTCTTTTTCCATAGTTCTTATCTGAACTGGAGAAGTCTGTGTTCTTAATAATAAATCATCATTTATGTAGAATGTATCTGACATATCTCTTGATGGATGATCTTTTGGAGCGTTTAGTGCATCGAAGTTGTTTCTAACTGTTTCAACTTCTGGACCTTCTGCTATTGAGAATCCCATTCCTATGAATATATCAGTTACTTCATCTATTATTTTAGTTATAGGATGTTTTTTACCTACTTTAAATTCTTTTGAAGGCATTGTAACGTCTATTACTTCTTCTGCTAATTTTTTAGCCTGTTCTGCTTTTTTAAGCTCAGTTTTAGCGTTGTTTATTCCTTCTTCTATAGCTGTTCTAACTTCATTACCTACTTTACCAACTACTGGTCTTTCTTCAGCAGATAATTTTCCCATTCCTTTTAATATTATTGTAAGTTCTCCCTTTTTACCAAGGTATTTAACTCTAAGACTTTCAGCTTTTTCTATACTGTCTGCCTCTGCTATTTCAGCTAATGCATTTTTCTGTAATTCAAGAAGTTTTTCCTGCATCTTTAATATCACCCTTTCATTTAATAATTTTTCTTAGTTTTCTTATTTTCATAATTTGCATAAAAAAAGTCTTTCAATCCCAGCTAGGGACGAAAGACTATAATTCCGCGGTACCACCCTAGTAGCCTAATAAACTTTAATTAGACCACCTCAAAAGATTTAACGCATCTTATACGTCCAAACCTACACATCATAAGATTTCAGCTTAGAAACTCCAGAGCGAACTTCCTATGATATCTCAGAAGATTGCTCACAGCCAACGACAATCTATCTCTTTACTGAAATGGTTCACAGTACTTTTCTCTATCAACATTAATTATTTGAAATTTTTGTAATTATATTTACAATTCTTCATAATTATAACACATTGTCAACATTTTAGACAAGTGATTTTTTAATTTCGTACATTAGAATTGCAGAACTTATTGCAGCATTTAAAGATTCTGCACTTCCGTATATAGGTATTTTTACAAGTAAATCAGAGTTTTCAGCTATGACATCATCTATACCATTTGCCTCATTTCCTATTACAAGCGCAACTTTATTCCCATAATCTACAGTATCATACCAGTTTTCTGTATTAAGCCAACTAGATACTATTTTTATTCCTTTTGATTTTAATGTAGATAACATCTCATCTCTTTCTGCAGGAATTATATTCATGCTAAATATAGATCCCATTGTAGATCTTATTACCTTTGGATTGTATATATCAACACATCCTTTTAAAGTTATTATTGCATCAGCTCCAGCTGCATCTGCTGTTCTTATTATTGTTCCCATATTTCCAGGATCCTGAATTCTATCTAGGACTATGATATATTTATCGTCGTCAGTTAGATTTTTTTCAAGAGTTTTCTTTTCATAAGAAACAACAGCTAGTATCCCCTGAGTATTTTCAGTATCTACCATATCTTTAAAATTCTTGTTAGTTGTCTTATATACTTTTATATTTGCATCTTCTAATTCTTTTAAAAACTTTCTGTGTTCTTCTTTATTTTCAAAATCCTCGTTTATAAAGACGTAATCTATAATATCCTTCTGCTCAAATGCTAAAGTAAGAATTCTATATCCCTCTATTATAAATTTACTCTCTTTATTTCTATTTTTTGATTTAAGAAGAAGTTTAGTACTTTTTATTTTTTCATTGTCTTTACTAGTTATTTCTACCATATACTATCTTCTCCCTACAGTTTCAATATTCTGGTTTATTATATCTCTTATACTTGAGTTTTTACCTATTATTACTAGTATATTTCCACCCTCTAGTTTTTCTTCTGGAGATGGAGTTACGTTTATTTCTTTCCCACTCTTTATTGCAAGTACTGTTATTTCGTATCTACTTCTAAGTTCTAGTTCTATAAGAGATTTACCAACCCATTTTTTAGGAACAACTATTTCAACTATAGAATATTCTGGGTCCAATTCTATATGGTCTAGTATATTGTTTGATACTAGGTTGTGTGCAACTCTAACCCCCATATCTCTCTCTGGGAATACAACTCTATCTGCACCTATTTTATAAAGAACTTTAGCTTGTAATTCATCTTTAGCTTTACAGATAATTTCTTCTACTCCCATTTCCTTAGCTATAAGTGTAGCCATTATAGATGCTCTTATATCTGAACCTATAGCAATTATAGCAACATCAAAGTTACTTAAACCAAGAGATCTAAGAGCCTGCTCATCTGTAACATCGACTATTGCTGCATGTGTTACCTTATCTGAAAGATTCTGTATTATATCTTCATTTTTATCTATTGCCATAACTTGATGGCCTAATAAATGCATTGTAGATGCAACTGATGCACCAAATCTACCGCATCCAATTACTATATACTGTTTCATACTCATTTTCTCTTCTCCTAATAACCCTAAAAATTTTATCCTACGATTAAACTTCCTTCAGGATATCTAACTGGCTGAACTTTTTTAGAACCGCCTGACATAAATGCCATAAATATTGTAAGTGATCCAACACGTCCTGCGAACATATACATTATTATAAGTAGTTTACCTATAGGTGTCAGTGTAGGACTTCCACCTATACTAAGCCCAACAGTCGCAAATGCAGATGCAACCTCAAATGCTGCAGCTGTTAATGTAAATTGTTCCTGTGTTGCAGATAGTAAAAATGTTCCTATTACAACAAAGCTTATCCCAACTACAAATATTACCATCGCTTTTCTAACTGTTGATGAGCTTATTCTTCTTTCATATATTTCTATATCTGATTTTCCTAGGATAAGGCTCTTAACAGATAATAAAAGTGTTGCAAGTGTTGTAACTTTTATACCTCCACCAGTAGATGCTGGTGCTGCTCCTATAAACATCAGAATTATCATTGCAAATAGTGTACTTTCTCTAAGCTTAGTAAGATCTATACTTGCAAATCCTGCTGTTCTAGATGTAACAGACTGGAAATATGCATTTACAATTTTCTGAGGTAGAGGCATATCTCCAAGAGTACTTGGTCTATCAAACTCTATAGCTAAAATAGTAATTGTGCCCACTATTATAAGCGAAATAGTAGTGAAAATAACCACTTTAGTATGTATATTATATCTTGAATATCTTTTTTCTCTGATTATATTTAGTAAAACTGGGAATCCAATCCCACCAAGTATTATTAATGCTGAAATTGTAAGCATAACTAAATAACTATTGTTAAAACATACTATAGATGTGAATTTACCCGCTGTAGCTCCCATAAGGTCAAATCCTGCATTACAAAATGCAGAAATTGCATGGAAAATTGAAAACCATGTGCCCTTTACAAATCCAAACATTGGTATAAATTTAGTAGATAGTATAAGTGCTCCTATCCCCTCTATAGTAAATGTCATCATAAGTACATATCTAGTAAGTCTTACTATACCAGATAAATCTCTCTGATTTAATGCTTCCTGTATTAAAAGTCTTTCTTTTAAATTTATTCTTTTCCCCGTTATAAGTGCAAACATCGTCGTAACCGTCATGAATCCAAGTCCACCTATTTGTATAAGCATTATTATCGTTAGCTGTCCAAAGAAGCTCCAATAAGTAGACGTATCCACTACTACTAGCCCTGTTACACACACCGCAGATGTAGCCGTAAATAGTGCATTTAAAAATCCTATACTTTCCCCATCTTGAGTAGATATTGGTAAATTTAATATTATAGCTCCTACTAATATAACCGTTGCGAATCCGATTACCATTACCTGAGTCGGCTGCATTCCACTTCCATAAGAAGCCACTCTTTTGAGCATCGTTTTCAATTTCCTTCATACCTCCTAACATCATAAAATTATACATTTTGATATAACTTTATTTTTGTGTCCGCTGACACAGTTTTATTTTATGTTTATTTTTTATTTTTATTTTAAGTTCTAACTAATTATTTTAAATGTCATTAATATATTATATTCTAATTTACAATTAAAAACAACCTTATCGAATACAATCAATTGTTAAGTTTAAGCACAAAAAACATAAAAAAATACTGCCATAGAACACCTTTAAAAGGTGTTCTTATGACAGTA
>NZ_QUGE01000022.1:0-37155 GCF_003478825.1 Peptoclostridium sp. AF21-18 | reverse complement strand
GAATAATTAATTGATAGATAATTACTTAAGTGTTATAGATAAAAGAGAGATCAAATTGATCTCTCTTTTTTTATGGATAAAATTTCAAAAATAGTTGACATGTATACAAAAATTTTGTATACTAAGTAAAGTGTTTGAAAGAAAGAAAAGTAGCCAGTAAGATTTTTAAAAATAGATAAAAATAAATTTGAAAAGCACAAAAAAAGTCTTGCAAAAGTAGGCAAGATGAGGTAAAATATATTAGTGTGCTTGAGAGATATATTTAGTTGAAGTTTTGGCTGAACGCTGCAAAATGCTGAAAATGGGTTATAGAAACACCCGGAAGAGTGTATCGGAGGCGGCGGGATATCAAAATTATAATAAATATTTGTAGAAGGAGGGAAATCAAGATGGCTAAAAATGAAAAAATAAGAATAAGATTAAAATCATATGATCACAAATTATTAGATTTTTCTGCTGGAAAAATAGTAGAAACTGCTAAAAAAGCTGGTTCTCAGGTTTCAGGTCCTGTGCCACTACCAACAGAAAAGAAAATAGTTACTATATTAAGAGCTGTTCATAAATACAAAGATTCTAGAGAACAGTTCGAAATAAGAACTCACAAAAGACTTATAGATATAGCTAACCCAACACAGAAAACAGTTGATTCTCTAATGAGATTAGATTTACCAGCTGGTGTTGATATAGAAATAAAATTATAAGAACATATAAACCGCCTAAGATAGAGATATCTTAGAATGATTACTCTTTACGAAGGGCAATCCGCTGTAAGAAAATAATAGGAGGTGCTAATATGAAAGGAATATTAGGGAAAAAAGTTGGTATGACTCAGATATTCACTGAAGAAGGTGTGGTTATACCAGTTACAGTAGTAGAAGTTGGACCAGTTGTTGTAACTCAGGTTAAAACAATAGAAAATGATGGATACAACGCAATACAGGTTGGTTTTGAAGATGCTAAAGAAAAATCATTAAACAAACCAGCTAAAGGACATTTAGCAGCAGCTAATGTACTTAAAAAACACTTAAAAGAATTCAGAGTAGAAAATGCTGCAGAATACACAGTTGGACAGGAAATAAAAGCTGATATATTCGAAGCAGGTGCAAAAATAGATGTTACTGGAATATCTAAAGGTAAAGGATTCCAGGGACCAATAAAAAGACACGGACAGTCAAGAGGACCAGAAACTCACGGTTCTAGATACCATAGAAGACCAGGTTCAATGGGAGCTTGTTCTTATCCAGGTAGAGTTTTCAAAAACAAAAAACTTGCAGGACACATGGGTAGCGTAAAAGTTACTATACAGAATTTAGATTTAGTAAGAGTAGATGCTGAAAAAAATCTTATGTTAGTTAAAGGTGCTATACCAGGAGCTAAAGGTTCAGTAGTAACAATAAAAGAAGCAGTTAAGGCTTCTAAATAACTACTAAGATAGGAAAGGAGGAACAAAAATGCCAAAGATAAATGTTATGAATATTAACGGACAGAATGTTGGTGAAATAGAATTATGTGATTCTATATTCAACGTTGAAGTTAACGAACATGTGCTTTACGAAGCAGTTAAATGTCAGTTAGCAAATAGAAGACAGGGTACTCAGTCAGCTAAAACTAGAGCAGAAGTTAGAGGCGGCGGAAGAAAACCTTGGAAACAGAAAGGTACAGGAAGAGCTAGACAGGGTTCTACTAGATCTGTACAGTGGGTAGGTGGAGGAGTTGCCTTCGCACCAAAACCAAGAAGCTACAAATACACATTACCTAAAAAAGTTAGAAGATTAGCTATGAAATGTGCTTTATCTTCAAAAGTTCAGAACAACGAAATAATAGTATTAGATGCATTAACAATGGATGCTCCTAAAACTAAAGAATTCGTAGCTATATTAAACAACATAAAAGCTTCAAGAAAAGCTCTAGTTGTTACAGCTGAAAAGAACGAAAACGTAATAAAATCAGCAAGAAACATAGAAGGTGTTCAGACTGCATTAGTTAACACTTTAAATGTATACGATATATTAAATCATGACACATTTGTAATAACTACAGATGCTGTTAAGAAAGTGGAGGAGGTGTACGCATAATGACTAATCCACATGACGTTATAATAAGACCAGTCGTTACTGAAAAAAGTATGACAGAAATGGCTGACAAAAAATACACTTTTGTTGTAGATAAGAAAGCTAACAAAACTGAAATAAAAAAAGCTGTAGAAGCTATATTCGACGTTAAAGTTGAAAAAGTAAACACACTAAACTATGATGGAAAAATGAAAAGAATGGGTAGAACTCAGGGAAGAACTGCTAGCTTCAAAAAAGCTGTTGTTAAATTAACAGAAGGAAGCAAAGACATAGAATTCTTCCAGGGAATGTAATATCCTAACTATTTATTAAGGAGGGAAACAAGAATGGCTATTAAAAAGTTTAAACCTACTTCTCCTGCCTTAAGACAGATGACAGTTTTAGTTTCTGATGAAATAACTACTAACAGCCCAGAAAAATCACTTTTAGTTAACCTAAAAAATAACTCTGGTAGAAATGCTCACGGTAGAATAACTGTTCGTCACAGAGGTGGAAGACAGAAAAGAAAATATAGATTAATAGATTTCAAAAGAAATAAAGATGGTATACCTGCAAAGGTTGCTACAATAGAATACGATCCAAACAGAACTGCTAACATAGCTTTATTACACTATGCAGATGGTGAAAAAAGATATATATTAGCACCAGTTGGAATAAAAGTTGGAGATACTTTACTATCAGGTAAAGGTGCTGACATAAAACCAGGTAACTGCTTACAGTTAAAAGACATGCCAGTTGGTACATTAGTTCACAATATAGAACTTAAACCAGGTAAAGGTGGTCAGTTAGTAAGATCAGCAGGAGTTTCTGCTCAGTTAATGGCTAAAGAAGGAAAAAATGCATTACTAAGATTACCATCAGGTGAAATGAGATTAGTAAGCGTAGAATGTAAAGCTACTATAGGACAGGTTGGTAACATAGAACACGGTAACGTTGTTATAGGTAAAGCTGGTAGAACAAGACACATGGGTATGAGACCTACAGTAAGAGGTTCTGTAATGAACCCTAACGACCATCCACACGGTGGTGGGGAAGGTAGAGCTCCAATAGGTAGACCATCACCAGTTACACCTTGGGGTAAACCTGCTCTTGGATACAAAACTAGAAAGAAAAATAAAGCTTCAAATAAATTAATAGTTTCAAGAAGAACTAAATAGTAATCGTTAATAGATTTATTTATTCGGAAAGGAGGATCATACATGTCAAGATCAACTAAAAAAGGACCTTTCGTGCATAAGGGTCTATTAAAGAAAGTAGAAGCTATGAACGCTAGCGGAAACAGAGAAGTTATAAAAACTTGGTCAAGAACTTCTACAATATTCCCACAGTTCGTTGAAAATACAATAGCTGTACATGACGGAAGAAAACATGTTCCAGTATACATAACTGAAGATATGGTTGGACACAAATTAGGAGAATTCGTTCCAACAAGAACTTTCAAAGGACATAAAGACGACGAAAAATCAAATAAAAGAAAATAATTATGTTGAAAGGAGGACCACGTAATGGAAGCAAAAGCTACTGCTAAATATGTACGTGTTTCAGCAAGAAAAGCAGGACAGATATGCGATCTTGTTAGAGGAAAAAATGTTGATGAAGCTTTAGCTATATTAAAGTTCACTCCTAGAGAGGCAGCTTCAATAATAGCAAAAGTTGTTGCATCAGCAAAAGCAAATGCAGAAAACAACCACGAAATGGATACAGATAAATTATACATAGCATCAATAGTTGCAAACCAGGGGCCAACAATGAAAAGATACATGCCTAGAGCTCAGGGTCGTGCATGCGAAATAAGAAAAAGAACTTCTCATATAGAAGTTGTACTTAAAGAAAAATAAGAGAAGGAGGTACAGTAATGGGTCAGAAAGTTAATCCACACGGACTAAGAGTCGGTGTTATAAAAGATTGGGATTCAAGATGGTTCACTAATAATGGTAAAGAGTTCGGAAGCTTCATATTAGAAGACCACAATATCCGTAAATTCTTAAAGAAAAAATTATACTCTGCTGGAGTTGCTAAAATAGAAATAGAAAGATCAGCTAACAAAGTTAAATTAGATTTACATGTTGCTAAACCAGGTGTTGTTATAGGTAGAGCAGGAACTGAAATAGAAGCTTTAAAAGCTGAATTAGAAAAATTAACTGGAAAAACTGTTATAGTTAACATAGTTGAAGTTAAAAATGTAGATAGAGATGCTCAGTTAGTTGCTGAAAATATAGCTGCTGCTATAGAAAGAAGGGTTGCCTTCAGAAGAGCAATGAAACAGGGAATACAGAGAGCTATGAAATCAGGAGCTAAAGGTATAAAAGTTGCTGCTTCTGGTAGATTAGGTGGAGCTGAAATGGCTAGAACAGAAGGATACAGCGAAGGAAATGTACCTCTACAGACTTTAAGATCTGATATAGATTACGGATTCGCTGAAGCAGATACTACTTACGGTAAAATAGGTATAAAAGTTTGGATATGCAACGGTGAAGTTCTTCCAACTAAACACGTTCCAGGTGCAGATCCAAGACCTGAAAGACCAGGTAGAAGAGACAACAGAGATAATAAGAGAAATAACAGAAGAGGAAATGATAGAAACAACAGAGGAAACAGAAGACCTCAGGGATCAAGACCTCAGAGAACTGAAAATAAAGAAAACTAATTAAAAGGTTCGAGGAAGGGAGGAAAAATACTCATGTTAATGCCAAAGAGAGTTAAACGTCGTAGAGTTCACAGAGGAAGCATGTCTGGGAAAGCTAACAAAGGTAACACAGTAACTTACGGTGATTTCGGTCTAGTTGCTATGGAACCATCTTGGATAACTTCAAACCAGATAGAAGCAGCCAGAGTTGCGATGACAAGATATATGAAAAGAGGGGGAAAAGTTTGGATAAAAATATTCCCTCATAAACCAATAACAAGAAAACCAGCTGAAACTCGTATGGGTGCCGGTAAAGGTTCACCAGAATACTGGGTAGCAGTTGTAAAACCAGGAAGAGTAATGTTCGAAATAGGTGGTGTAGGAGAAGAAAAAGCAAGAGAAGCTATGAGACTTGCTGCTAACAAACTACCTATCAAATGTAAATTTGTTAAAAAAGAAGATCAGGTAAAGGGTGGTGAATAGGATGAAAGCTAAAGAATTAAGAGAATTAACAAGTGAACAGCTTACAGAAAAATTAAACGAATTCAAAAGTGAATTATTTAGCTTAAGATTCCAATTAGCTACTGGTCAGTTAGAAAATACAGCTAGAATCAAATTTGTTAAAAAAGATATAGCAAAAGTTAAAACTGTTCTTGCTGAAAGAAAGTTAAACGAAGCTAGAGCTTAATAATTGGAAGGAGGCTTTTTAGACATGGAAAGAGGAAGAAGAAAAGTTAGAATAGGCCGTGTTGTAAGTGATAAAATGGATAAAACAATAGTTGTTGCTGTTGAAGAATTCGTTCGTCATCCATTATACAACAAACGTGTTAAGAGAACAAAAACATTCAAAGCTCATGATGAAAACAACGTATGTAACATCGGAGATAGAGTTAAAATAATGGAAACTAGACCTTTATCAAAAGATAAAAGATTTAGATTAGTTGAAGTTGTTGAAAAGGTTAAATAGTTTTTTTAAGAAGGAGGGATTACGATGATACAGCAGGAAACTCGTCTAAGAGTTGCAGACAACTCTGGTGCCAAAGAACTATTAACTATACGTGTTCTTGGTGGAAGTAAAAGAAGATATGCTAATATAGGCGACGTAGTTGTTGCTACAGTAAAAAGTGCAACACCAGGTGGAGTTGTAAAAAAAGGTAAAGTTGTAAAAGCAGTTATAGTAAGAAGCAAAAAAGGCGTAAGACGTAACGACGGAAGTTATATATCATTTGATGAAAATGCAGCAGTTATAATAAAAGACGATAAAACTCCAGTAGGAACTCGTATATTTGGGCCTGTTGCAAGAGAATTAAGAGATAATGACTTTATGAAAATAGTTTCTCTTGCTCCAGAAGTTTTATAATTAAGGAGGTGCAATGAGAAATGATGAGAGTAAAAAAAGGTGACACTGTAGTAGTTATAGCAGGAAAAGACAAAGGTAAAAAAGGTACAGTTCTTAACGTAAACCCTAAAGCAAACAAAGTTACTGTTGAAGGAGTTAACGTAATAACTAAACACCAGAAACCATCTGCTATGAACCAGCAGGGTGGAATAATAAATAAAGAAGCTCCAATAGATATGTCTAACGTAATGCCATTTGATCCTGAAACAGGAAAAGGTGTTAGAGTTAGATTCGTAGAAAAAGACGGAGTTAAAGTAAGAGTATCAGCAAAGAGCGGAAAAGAATTATAATAAGTAATGAAAGGAGGGACCTTAAATGGCTTCTAGATTAGAAGAAAAATATATAAAAGAAGTTGCTCCAGCTTTAATGGAGAAATTTGAATACAAAAACGTAATGGAAATACCTAAATTAGTTAAAATAGTTATAAACATGGGGATAGGTGACGCTAAAGAAAATCCAAAAGGATTAGAAAAAGCTGTTGAAGAATTAGAATTAATAGCAGGTCAGAAACCAGTTATAACAAGAGCTAGAAAATCTGTTGCGAACTTCAAATTAAGAGAAGGAATGCCAATAGGTACAAAAGTTACATTAAGAGATGACAAAATGTTCTACTTCATGGATAAATTAGTTTCTGTTTCTTTACCAAGAGTTAGAGACTTCAGAGGTGTAAGTGCAGATTCATTCGACGGAAGAGGAAACTACGCACTAGGAATAAAAGAACAGTTAATATTCCCTGAAATAGAATACGATAAAGTAGACAAAGTTAGAGGAATGGACATAATCTTCGTTACTACAGCTAAAACTGACGAAGAAGCTCGTGAATTAATAAAATTATTAGGAATGCCATTTTCTAAGTAAGTAAAGGAGGGATTCCCGTGGCTAGAAAAGCAATGGTTGTTAAACAGCAGAAAAAACAGAAATATAAAACTAGAGAATACACTAGATGTTCTATATGTGGAAGACCACATGCAGTTTTAAAAGACTTTGGAATATGCCGTATATGCTTTAGAGAATTAGCATACAAAGGTGAAATACCTGGCGTAAGAAAAGCAAGTTGGTAAGATTTGGAAAGAATGGAAGGAGGGCTATAAAATGACAATGACAGATCCAATTGCAGATATGCTTACTCGTATAAGAAATGCGAACACAGTTAAGCATGAAACTGTTGACGTTCCCGCTTCTAACATAAAAAAAGAAATAGCTAGAATACTTCTTGAAGAAGGTTTCGTTAAAGGTTATGACGTTATAGAAGATGGAAAACAGGGAATAATAAGATTACAATTAAAGTACGGAATAGAAGGCGAAAGAGTAATATCAGGACTTAAGAGAATATCTAAACCTGGTATGAGAGTTTACAGCTCTAAAGACGAAATACCAAAGGTATTAAACGGATTAGGTGTAGCTATAATGTCTACTTCTAAAGGTATATTAACAGATAGAGAAGCAAGAAAAGAAAATGTTGGTGGAGAAGTAATCTGCTACGTTTGGTAATAATCGTTTAAAAAGTAAGGAGGTGCTACGATGTCAAGAATAGGTGTTAAACCAATAAACGTTCCTGCAGGAGTTGAAGTTGAAATAGCTGAAGGAAACTTAGTTACAGTAAAAGGACCAAAAGGAACATTAGTAAAACAGTTAAGTGATGAATTAACTATAAACAAAGAAGAAAATACAATAGTTGTTACAAGACCAACTGACAACAAAAAACATAGATCTTTACACGGATTAACAAGAACTTTACTAAACAACATGATAATTGGTGTTAGTGAAGGATACGAAAAGAAAATGGAATTAAAGGGTGTTGGTTATAGAGCTCAGAAAAACGGAAAAACATTAGTTATGAACTTAGGATTCTCTCATCCAGTAGAAATGGAAGATCCAGAAGGTATAACAGTTGAGTGTCCAAACCAGCTAGAAATAGTTGTTAAAGGTACTGACAAACAGTTAGTAGGAAACTACGCTGCTAAAATAAGAGCTTGGAGAAAACCAGAACCATATAAAGGTAAAGGTATAAGATACGTTGATGAAGTAATCATACGTAAAGAAGGTAAAACTGGTAAAAAATAAGTAAAATAATTACTTAATATACACACTGGAAAGGAGTGAATGAAGTGATAAAAAAAGCTGATAAAAACGCTAAAAGAGTTCAGAGACATAAAAGAGTAAGAAAAAATCTTGCTGGTACAGCTGCTAGACCAAGACTTTGTGTTTTCAGAAGTGCTAACAACATATATGCTCAGATAATAGATGACGTTCAGAGAGTTACTTTAACTGCTGCTTCTTCATTAGAAAAAGAAGTTAAAGAAGCTGTTGGACATACAGGAAACAAAGAAGCAGCTAGAAAAGTTGGAGAATTAGTTGCTAAAAAAGCTATAGAAAAAGGAATCACTGAAGTTGTATTCGACAGAGGTGGATATATATATCACGGAAGAATAAAAGAATTAGCAGACGGAGCTAGAGAAGCTGGTCTTAAATTCTAATAAAAAGGAGGGAAACACATGCTACGTAAACCAATAGATGCATCAGCTCTTGATCTACAGGAAAGAGTTGTTGAAGTTAGACGTGTTACTAAAGTTGTTAAAGGTGGTAGAAACTTTAGATTCGCAGCTTTAGTAGTTGTTGGAGATGAAAACGGACATGTAGGTATAGGTTCTGGGAAAGCAATGGAAGTTCCAGACGCTATAAAAAAAGCCGTAGAAGATGCTAAAAAGAATTTAATAACTGTACCAATGGTTGGTACTACTATACCTCACGAAGTTAACGGACACTTCGGTGCTGGTAAAATACTTATAATGCCTGCTGCAGAAGGTACAGGAGTTATAGCAGGGGGTCCTGCAAGAGCCGTACTTGAATTAGCTGGATTAAAAGACGTTAGAGCTAAATCTTTAGGTTCTAATAACCCAAGAAACATGGTAAACGCAACTATAGAAGGACTTAATTCACTTAAAACAGCTGAAGATATAGCTAGATTAAGAGGAAAAAAAGTTGAAGAATTATTAGGTTAAGGAGGTAGTTAAAATGGCTAAATTACAGATAAAATTAGTTAGAAGTACAATAGGAACTACTCCTAATCAGAGAAAAAACGTTGAAGCGTTAGGGTTAAGAAAAAGAGAACAGGTAGTAGTTAAAGAAGATACACCTCAGATGAGAGGTATGATAAAAAAAGTTTCTCACTTAGTAGAAGTGACTGAAATAGCTGAATAATAATCAAAACGGAAATTAAAGGAGGTGCAAAACCATGAAATTACATGAATTAAAACCTGCTAAAGGTGCTGTAAGATCTACTAAAAGATTAGGTAGAGGTACTGCGACTGGACAGGGTAAAACTTCAGGACGTGGACAGAAAGGTCAGTGGTCTCGTTCAGGTGGAGGAGTTAGAGTTGGTTTCGAAGGTGGACAGATGCCTTTATCAAGAAGACTTCCTAAGAGAGGTTTCACTAACATATTTGCTAAAGAATACACTGAAGTAAACGTTAAAGATCTTAACAGATTCGAAAACGGAACTGAAATAACAGCTGAATTATTAAAATCAACTAAAGTTATAAGCAAAATAGCTAAAGATGGAATAAAAATCTTAGGTGAAGGTGAATTAGAAAAAGCTTTAACAGTTAAAGCAGCTAAATTCACTGCTTCAGCTCAGGAAAAAATAGAAAAAGCTGGAGGAAAAGCAGAGTTAGTATAATAACCTGCTGTTCTCCAGGCCAGTCAAGCGGGGTGATTAAAACGTGCTGTCACAGATAAAGCAGGCTTGGAAACTTAAGGAAATAAGAAAAAAACTTCTATATACACTAATGATGGTAGTGGTATTCAGAATAGGTACTACTATACCGGTGCCAGGGATAGACACAAGTATTATAAAACAGATGGTAGAAGGTAATAATCTTTTATCTCTATACAATATGTTTACTGGGGGAGCATTTAGTAACTTTACACTATTTGCTTTAGGAATAGGACCTTATATCACTGCTTCGATCATCATACAGCTTCTTACTGTTGGATTTGAAAGTTTAAAAGAACTTCAAAAATCAGGAGAAGAGGGAAAGAAAAAGATGGATAAGTACACAAGATGTACTGCACTTGCACTAGCATTTGTTCAGGCGATAGGAATAACACTTGGAATTGTTAGAAGTGCTTTAAAATCTGATAATGTATTTTTCATCACAACTGTTATAATAACACTTGTTTCTGCCAGTATGATGGTTATGTGGATTGGTGATAGAATAACAGAAAAAGGACTAGGAAATGGTAGTTCTGTTATAATATTTGTTGGTATAATATCAAGAATACCAATAGATGGAATAGCTATAGCAAACCAAATAAAATCTGGTGCTACACCAATTTGGGCTGCTATACTTCTTGTTGTAGTAATACTTTTAACTATATTAGGTGTTACATTTATACAGGAAGCTACAAGAAAGATACCAGTTCAGTATGCGAAAAGAGTTGTTGGAAGAAAAATGTATGGAGGACAGAGTTCTCACATACCTATGAAAGTTAACCAATCAGGAGTTATGCCAATAATATTCGCAAGTTCTATATTAGCTATGCCACAGACAGTAGCAATGTTTATGGGAACAGATGCTCAGCAGTTTGTTCAGCAGTGGTTAAGTGGAGCTACAGAGCAGGGATTCTGGATATATAGATCAATAGAAATATTACTTATAATATTCTTCTCATATTTCTATACAACTATATCTTTCAATGTAGAAGATATAACTAAGAATATGAAAAATGGTGGTGGATTTATACCAGGAATAAGACCTGGAAAACCAACAGAAGATTATTTATCAAGAATATTATCAAGATTAACTTTAGCTGGTGCTGCATTCCTAGGTGTAATCGCTATGATACCAGCACTTATAACTCATTATCTTTCATTACCGATGAGTTTAGCAGGTACTTCACTTCTAATCGTTGTCGGAGTTGCTCTTGAATTAAAGAGACAGCTTGAATCGAATTTAGTAATGAGAAATTACCAGGGATTTTTAAAATAATTTATCGAATTGGAGATGAATAATATGAGAATAATATTACTTGGACCTCCAGGGGCAGGTAAAGGTACTCAGGCAGCAAAAATAGTGGAAAAATACGATATACCTCATATATCTACTGGAGACATATTTAGAAAGAATATAAAAGAAGGCACAGAATTAGGAAAAAAAGCAAAAGAATACATGGATCAGGGACTTCTAGTTCCAGACGAATTAACTTGCGGACTTGTTGTTGATAGAATATCTCAGGAAGATTGCAAAAATGGATTCATGCTTGATGGATTCCCAAGAAATATAAATCAGGCTGAACAGCTTGACAAATATTTAAATGAAGCTGGATTAAAACTTGATAAAATAGTTAACATAGAAGTTGATAAGAGTATATTAGTAGGAAGAGCTGTAGGAAGAAGAATATGTAAAGCTTGCGGTGCAACATTCCACGTAGAATTTAATCCAACTAAAGTAGAAGGCGTTTGTGACAAATGTGGAGAACAGCTTCACCAGAGAGCAGACGACAATGAAGAAACTGTTTCTAGAAGAATACAGGTTTACTTAGATGAAACTAAACCATTAGTAGGATATTATTCTGAACAGGGAATAGTAGCTGACATAAATGGTGATCAGGATATAGATAAAGTATTTGCTGATATAGTAGAATCTTTAAGCTAATCAATGATAATCAAGAAAAATGATAGACAAATAGAACTCATGAGAGAAGCGGGAAAAATAGTCGCTGATACTCATGAAGTTCTGAGAAAAGCTATTGCTCCTGGAATATCAACTGAGGAGTTAGATAAAATAGCTGAAAATAATATCAGGAAGTATAATGCAGAACCTTCTTTTAAAGGGTATAACGGATTCCCGGCAAGTATTTGCACTTCAATCAATGAAGAGGTTGTCCATGGAATACCTGGGAAAAGAATACTTCAAGAAGGTGACATTATAAGTATTGATATAGGTGCCTATTATAAAGGATATCATGGGGATGCTGCAAAGACACATGCCGTTGCTGTGATATCTGAAGAAGATAGGAAACTAATAGAAGTTACAAAAGAGAGCTTCTATGAAGGATTAAAATTTGCGAAAGTCGGATATAGACTTTCAGATATCTCGCATGCGATACAAGTACACATACAAAATAACAACTTTTCAGTAGTTAGGGCATATGCTGGACATGGAGTAGGGAAACGACTTCACGAAAGTCCAGAAATACTTAACTATGGTCCACCAGGTAAAGGCCCTAGATTAAAAAAGGGTATGGTGTTAGCCATTGAGCCAATGGTAAACGTCGGGACTTGCCACGTGTTCACTTTATCAAATGGATGGACTGCTGTTACAGCAGATAAGAAAAAATCAGCTCACTATGAGCACACAATAGCAATTACTGAAGATGAACCTCTTATACTTACAGAGCTTTAGTCTAAGGTAATAAAAAGTTAAGCAAATTAGAAAGACAGATCTTTTGAGTGATAGTATTAAGAGCCAAAGATACTATCCTCAAAAGATATAATGAAATCTTTATAAAAGCGGAACTTAAGAAGCTGGTAAAAAATCAGCTTACTGAAATGGAGGTTTGGTTAATTAATATGGCCAAAAAAGATGTTATAGAATTAGAAGGTACAGTTGTTGAAAGCTTACCTAATGCAATGTTTAAAGTAAAACTTGAAAATGGACATGAAATATTATGTCACATTTCAGGGAAGCTAAGAATGAACTTCATAAGAATTCTTGAAGGGGACAAGGTAAATGTTGAACTTTCACCTTACGATCTTACAAGAGGAAGAATCACTTGGCGTAAGAAGTAGACGTTTTAGTCTGAGGAGGGATAAATAATGAAGGTTAGACCATCAGTAAAACCAATATGTGAAAAATGTAAAGTTATAAAAAGAAAAGGTAAAGTAATGGTTATATGTGAAAACCCTAAACACAAACAGAAACAGGGATAAAACTTATAAAATATTACTAGTATTTTAGTCGCTTATGTAGTATAATAATATACTGTGATTGTTAACAGCGGCGTTGAATATTGATAATTATCTAGATACGGAAAATAAATTGAAATCAATTATAGGAGGTGCAATAATGGCAAGAATAGCTGGGGTAGACTTACCTAGAGAAAAAAGAGCAGAAATAGGCTTAACTTATATATATGGTATAGGTAAAGCAACTTCAAATGAAATATTAGCTAAAGCCGGGATAAATCCTGATACAAGAATAAAAGATTTATCAGAAGACGAAGTTAATGAATTAAGAAAAATAATAGATGAAGACTTCTTAGTTGAAGGTGACTTAAGAAGAGAAATAGCTTTAAATATAAAAAGACTTAGAGATATAAAATGCTACAGAGGTATAAGACACATGAAAGGTCTTCCATGTAGAGGTCAGAAAACTAAAACTAATGCAAGAACAAGAAAAGGTCCTAAAAAGACTGTATCTCGTAAAAAGAAAAAATAAATTAAATTAACTATATATTAAAAATATAAAGGAGGGAAACAGTAAAAATGGCAAAAGCTAAAAAGAAAGTAACACGTGTTAGAAGAAAAGAACGTAAAAATATAGAACGTGGACATGCACATATACAGTCTACATTTAATAATACAATAGTAACTTTAACTGACGTACACGGAAACGCAATATCTTGGGCGTCTTCAGGTCAGTTAGGATTCAAAGGATCAAGAAAAGCGACTCCATTCGCATCTCAGATGGCAGCAGAAACAGCTGCAAAAGCTGCAATGGAACACGGTTTAAAAACTGTTGAAGTATTCGTAAAAGGACCAGGTTCAGGAAGAGAAGCTGCAATAAGAGCTTTACAGGCAACAGGTCTAGAAGTAACTATGATAAAAGACGTTACTCCAATACCACACAACGGTTGTAGACCACCAAAAAGAAGAAGAGTGTAATTCGAGAATATATATATAGAAATAATCGCAGGAGGTGTAATTTAATGGCAAGATATACAGGTGCATCATGCAGACAGTGCCGTAGAGAAGGAATGAAATTATTCCTTAAAGGTGACAGATGCTATACAGATAAATGTGCTTTAGATAGAAGAAACTACGCTCCAGGTCAGCACGGACAGGGAAGAAAAAAAGTTTCTAACTACGGAGAACAGTTAAGAGAAAAACAGAAAGTTAAAAGAATATACGGAGTTCTAGAAACTCAGTTCAGAAACTTATATGAAAGAGCAGAAAAAATGCCTGGTAAAACAGGGGCTAATCTTTTAAGCTTATTAGAAAGAAGATTAGACAATGTTGTTTACAGAATGGGATTAGCTGCATCTAGAAAAGAAGCTAGACAGTTAGTAACTCATGCTCACTTTACTTTAAATGGTAAAAAAGTTGATATACCATCTTTAACAGTTAATGTTGGTGATGTTATAGCAGTTAAAGAAACATCTAAATCATCAGCTAAATTCAAAGCTTTAGTTGAAAACAACACTAGAATAGCTCCAAACTGGTTAGAAAATAACTTAGATGAAATGTGTGCTAAAGTTGTTTCTCTTCCAACTAGAGAAGATATAGATCTTGAAATAGCTGAACACTTAATCATAGAGTTATACTCTAAATAATAAGAAATTAGTTAGCTTAATAACTTATATTAAATTAAAATTTATTTACCCTCAGTGGATTACTGAATGTTAAGGAGGGTTTTATCCATGATAGAAATAGAAAAGCCAAAGGTAGATATAATAGAACTTAGCGAAGATTTCAGATATGGTAAATTCGTAGTTGAACCTCTTGAAAGAGGATATGGAATAACTATAGGAAATGCACTAAGAAGAATACTGTTATCTTCATTACCAGGTGTTGCAGTTAACGCTGTTAAAATAGAAGGAGTTCTTCATGAATTCTCTACTATACCTGGAGTTAAAGAAGATGTTACAGAAATAATATTAACTTTAAAAGAACTTTCAGCTACTATAGACGGTGAAGGTAACAGAACACTTAAAATAGAAGCTCAGGGTCCTTGTACAGTAACAGGTGCAGACATAATATGTCCACCAGATGTTGAAATAATAAACAAGGATCTTAAAATAGCTACATTAGACGAAGGTTCTAAGCTTAATATGGATATACATGTTGACAAAGGCAGAGGATATGTTCCTGCTGAAGAAAACAAAACAGAAAACATGCCAATAGGTGTATTACCTGTTGACTCAATATATACTCCTGTAGAAAAAGTAAACTACCATGTTGAAAATACAAGAGTAGGTCAGAAATCTGACTATGATAAATTAACTTTAGAAGTTTGGACAAATGGAAGCATAAATCCTCAGGAAGGAATATCTCTAGCTGCCAAAGTTCTAGTTGAACATCTTAAACTATTCATAGATTTAACAGAGCATGTAAGCAATGTTGAAATAATGGTAGAAAAAGAAGAAGACCAGAAAGAAAAAGTTCTTGAAATGACAATCGAAGAATTAGATTTATCAGTAAGATCATACAACTGTTTAAAAAGAGCGGGTATAAACACAGTAGAAGAACTAGCTAATAAATCTGAAGACGATATGATGAAGGTTAGAAACCTAGGTAAAAAATCTCTAGAAGAAGTTATACAGAAACTAGATGAATTAGGACTAGGATTAAAACCTAACGAAGAATAATAGACTTTCGAATATAAATAAATTTATAAACTCGAAAAGGAGGGGACAGAATGGCAACTTACCGTAAATTAGGTCGTGAAACTGCTCACAGAAACCTTATGTTAAGAAACTTAGTAACTGACTTACTAAGAGAAGGAAGAATAGAAACTACAGTAACTAGAGCAAAAGAAACTCGTAGAATGGCTGAAAAGATGATAACTCTTGCAAAAAGAGGAGATCTTCACGCTAGAAGACAGGTTTTAGCTTATGTTCTTGATGAAACTGTTGTTAGTAACTTATTCACAGAAATAGCTCCAAAATATGCTGAAAGAAATGGTGGATATACTAGAATAATCAAAAAAGGACCAAGAAGAGGCGACGCTGCTGAAATGGCCTTCATAGAATTAGTATAATTACTGTATTGATAAATAAATGCTATGGTATTTTATATGCCATAGCATTTTTAGAATTAAAGATATAATCAAAAAAACTAAGAAAATTATAATGAATTGACTTTATACAATAAATATCTGAGGAAATAAAAATTTAATTTAATATAAGAAAAAAGAGCTACTAGAGGAATAAATATCTAGAGGGAATATAAACTGGGGATACAGGCTGTTAGACTTTACAGTCTGTTTTTTTTATGCAAAAATTCTTGACAATATAATTAAAGGCTTAATTAATGTATGGATATAATCTATAAACTTATTTAATATTCGAAAATTTATAGATATAGTGTATAAAATCCTCTATAATTGTATCTGTTGTATATTAATTGTATGATATAATAAACTATTATAATGTTTTATAGAAGTGCAATAGTAAAGATTTAAATGTATTAGAAAAAGGGGTGTAAATAATGGAAAATCTTATACAGATAAAAAAACTTTCCTTTTGCTATGAAAATGAAGAGGGTGACAAGTATAAAGCTATAGATGATTTTAGTTTAAATATAAAAAAAGGTGAATTTGTTGTAATAATAGGGCACAATGGTTCTGGAAAATCAACACTTTCAAAAAATATGAATGCTATACTAAAGCCTACTGAAGGAGATATAATTGTAAATGGAATGAATACAAAAGATGCAGATAAAATGTGGGATATAAGACAGACTGCAGGAATGGTATTTCAGAATCCAGACAACCAGATAGTTGCTACAATAGTTGAAGAGGATGTAGCATTTGGGCCAGAAAACTTAGGAATAGAGCCGGCAGAGATAAGAAGAAGAGTAGAAGAATCTCTAAAGAGTGTAGGAATGTACGAATTTAAAGATAGACAGCCACACTTACTTTCTGGAGGACAGAAACAGAGAGTTGCAATAGCTGGAATAATAGCTATGAAGCCTGAATGCATAATATTCGATGAGGCTACAGCAATGCTAGATCCATCTGGTAGAAAAGAAGTAATGAAAACAATAAAAAAATTAAATAAAGAAGAAAATATAACTGCAATACACATAACTCACTTTATGGAAGAGGCTGTAGAAGCTGACAGAGTTATAGTTATGGAAAAGGGTAAAAAAGTATTAGAAGGGACTCCACGAGAAGTATTTAAAGAGATAGACAGACTTAAAAAAATAGGTCTTGATGTGCCTTGTATGACTGAAATATCTCACATGCTAAATAAAGAGGGATTAAAAATAAGAGAAGATATATTAACAGTGGATGAAATGGTGAATGAATTATGTCTATTAAAGTAAGAAACTTAACATACATATACGATGAGGGGATGCCATTTGAAAACAGAGCCATAGACGATATATCCTTTGATATAGAGGATAATGACTTTGTTGGACTAATTGGACACACAGGCTCAGGGAAATCTACACTTATACAGCATTTAAATGGACTTCTAAAGCCTTCATTAGGTAGCATATACATAAATAACTTTGAAATAACTCAGAAGGATATAAACCTAACTGAAATAAGAAAAAGAGTAGGGGTAGTATTTCAGTATCCAGAATATCAGCTATTTGAAGAAACAATAGAAAAAGATATAGCATTTGGTCCGGGAAATATGGGATTAGATCAAGAGGAAATAACTAAAAGAGTAAAAGCTTCTATGGAAGCTGTTGGACTAGACTACGAAAAATACAGAGAAAAATCTCCATTTGAACTATCTGGTGGACAGAAGAGAAGGGTTGCAATAGCTGGAGTAATAGCTATGGATCCAGAAGTATTAATACTTGATGAACCAACTGCAGGACTAGATCCAGGTGGTAGAGAAGAAATATTTGAACTTATAAAAAAACTACACAGAGAAAGAAATATAACTGTAATACTATCATCTCACAGTATGGATGATATGGCTAAATTAGTCAAAACACTTATAGTAATGAATAAAGGGAAAATAGAATTTATGGGAAATCCTAGAGAGGTATTCAACAACAATGCCCATAGACTAAAAGAAATAGGTCTAGATATCCCACAGGTTCTAGAATTAGCGATTAAATTAAAAGAAAAAGGCTTCGATATTAGACAGGATATAATAACTCCTGAAGAAGCTAAAAACGAAATACTAAGAGTGATAGGAGGTAGAAAATAATGTTAAAAGATATAACTGTCGGTCAATTCTATCCATCATCATCTCCTATACACAAACTAGATGCAGGTTTAAAATTAATAGCTACGATATTATTTATGATATCGATATTTATGATAAACAAAGCGCCGATATATATAGGGGTATTTGTCGTTTTAATAATACTTACTGTAATGTCAAAAATACCGGTAAAATTTATTCTAAAAGGATTAAAACCTCTTAGATGGATAATACTATTCACGTTTATTGTGAATATGTTCTGCATACCTGGTGAAAAAATATGGTCATTTGGATTTTTAGCGATAACTAGAGAAGGTGTCAGACAGGCGATATTTATGTCTATAAGACTTGCAATGCTTATAGTGGGTACATCATTATTAACACTTACAACATCTCCTATAGCTCTTACAGACGGTATAGAGAGGGTATTAAATCCATTTAAGAAAATAGGCTTCCCTGTGCATGAGCTTGCAATGATAATGACTATAGCACTTAGATTCATACCAACACTACTAGACGAAACTGATAAGATAATGAAGGCTCAGATGTCTAGAGGTGCAGATTTTGAAAGTAAGAAGCTTATAAACAGAGCGAAGAGTCTTGTTCCACTTTTAGTACCACTATTTGTAAGTGCATTTAGAAGAGCTGATGAGCTTGCTATGGCAATGGAAGCTAGATGCTATAGAGGTGGAGACAATAGAACAAAAATGAAGGAAACTGTAATAGGTAAAAGCGAGTATATTGCTACAGTACTTATAATAATCTACATGGCTCTTATAGCTGCATCAAGATACGTATTATAATAGTTTTGCCTATTTGGAGGACTAGATGAGAAATATAAAAATAACCGTTCAATACAACGGAGCAAATTATTGTGGTTGGCAAGAGCAGCCAAACTCTCCTGGAATACAGGGAAATATTGAATATGCAATAAAGGAAATAACAGGTGAGAAAGTAAAAATAAACGGTTCAGGAAGAACTGATGCTGGAGTACATGCACTTGGGCAGGTAGCAAACTTCAAAATAGAATCTCAAATACCTGTAAATAGAATACCAGATGCATTAAATTCTAAGCTGCCAAAAGACATCTCTATAATAGATGCCGAGGAAGTGGAAGATGAATTTCATGCGAGATATAGTGCAAAAGGTAAAATATACAAATATTTAGTGTATAATAGTAGATACCGCAATCCTATCTTGAAAGATATATCGTATCAAGTAAAATATGATTTAGACTTTGAAAAGATGAAAAAAGAAGCAGAATCACTTATTGGAACATATGATTTCTGTGGTTTTATGAGTAGCGGATCTTCCGTAAAAGACACTGTAAGAACGATAAAAAGCGTTAAAATAGAAAAACAAGATGACTTAATTGTATTTGAATTTGAAGGAAATGGATTCCTTTACAATATGGTCAGAATTCTTTCTGGTACGCTCATAGATATCGGAAGGGGAAGAATAACAGAAAGCCTGGAGGATATAATAAAATCTAAGGACAGATCAAAAGCAGGTCATACAGCGCCTGGACACGCATTATTCCTCAAAAAAGTTTTTTATTAATCTTGACACTTTTCGGTTATAGTCGTATAATATACAAGAATGTGTTAATAAGTCCACTTTGCCCCGGACTTGACATAAACGGAAAAATATTTTTAAAGGAAAAAAGTTAAGGAGGGACAGATATGAAAAGTTATATAGCTAAACCAGCAGACGTAAAAAGAAACTGGTACTTAGTTGACGCTGAAGGAAAAACTTTAGGTCGTTTAGCAACTGAAGTTGCAACATTATTAAGAGGGAAACATAAACCAACATTTACACCACACGTGGACGGAGGAGACTTCGTAGTAGTTGTAAATGCATCAAAAGTAGTTTTAACAGGTAAAAAATTAGATCAGAAATACTACAGATACCACACAGGTTATGTAGGTGGTTTAAAAGAAATATCATACAGAGAAATGATGGCTAAAAAACCTGAAGAAGTTGTAGCTCACGCAGTTAGCGGTATGTTACCAAAAAATAAATTAAGAAGCAGAATGATGACTAGATTAAGAGTATTCGCTGGTGCTGAACATAATCATGCAGCTCAGAATCCAGAAGTAATAGAATTTTAATTAGGTGAAAGGAGGAGTTATCATGGCAAATGTACAGTACATAGGAACAGGAAGAAGAAAACATTCTGTAGCTAGAGTTAGATTAGTTGCAGGTGAAGGAAATATAACAGTAAATGGTAGAGCGTTAGATGAATATTTCAACTACGAAACATTAATAAGAGACGTTAAACAGCCATTAGTATTAACTGAAACTGAAAATAAATTTGACGTTATAGTAAAAGTTGAAGGTGGAGGATTCACTGGACAGGCTGGTGCTATAAGACACGGTATATCTAGAGCTTTATTAAAAGCTGACGAAGATTTAAGACCTGCTTTAAAGAAAGAAGGATTCTTAACTAGAGATGCTAGAATGAAAGAAAGAAAGAAATACGGTTTAAAAGCTGCCAGAAGAGCTCCACAGTTCTCAAAAAGATAGTTTTTACGTATTATATTGTGCAAGAAATCCCGAGATATTTTATCTCGGGTTTTTTTATGCTCAAATTATACTAGAATTAAAAAATGTTCTTAAAGAAAATGGCTTTGTAGTTGGAGCTATGGTAGCTGCAATAGCAGAGCACTCAATAGCTAGAAATTTAGCAGCAGGTAGACCTGATAAATCAGATGAAGAAGAATTTAAAAAATTCTCTGAAGAAATAAAAGCTAAATTTGAAAATGGAGAAATAAATACGGAACTAATGCCTAAGGGAAATATTCCTTACAAAGAATGGAAAGGATCTGTGTTAAAACCAGAAGCGAATGAAAACTGTGTAGAATGTGGATTATGTGCACAGAAATGTCCAGTAGGTGCAATACCTATGGATAATCCTAAAACTGTGGATAAAGATGTATGCATGGCTTGTATGAGATGTATAAAAGTATGTCAAACAGGTGCTAGAGTATTGGATGAAACTATGAAGGCTGGTCTTGTTGATAAACTTACAACAATGTGCACAGAAAGAAAAGAAAATGAACTTATGATATAAAAGTAATGAATGGTGCTTTATAGCAGGTGTTTTAAGCATTTGCAGCAGCACTTTTTTGTATAAAAACATATTGTTATCATAAAAAAGTATATTTAAATATAGAAGAGATAGAATTAATAGGATATAAGAATAATAAAATAATTCTTTAATTATTTAGAATTTTTTAAAAATAAACTTGAAATAAATTAATTGTTACTAATTTATTTTTTGAATTATATTTGAATTTTTTATTTTTATGATGTATAATGATGGCGAAAAAACCTTATTTAATAATTTATAAAAAGAATTTCAATTATTATTTTAATTATAGATTTATTATTTTTGGACATAATTATTAAATTCAGAGTAAAAATAATAAGTCGCAAAATAGGGGAGGTAGATTATGTTAGGAAATACTAAAGCTAAAAGTCAAGGATTATGCAAGTATTGTGGTAAAAAACTTGCAGCAAATGAAATGTTGGAGCACTTATCAGAGTGTAAAAATAGGGAGATAAAAGTTTATGATTCAAAAAGAAAAAAAGAAGGTTTTTTCGATATTTTAATAACTTCAAAATCAAATGAAGACTACTGGATGATAATAGAAGTTAGTGAAAAAACGATGTTAAAAGAAATAGACACATTTTTAAGAGAAATATGGGTAGGGAATGAGGATTGTCTAAGTGAATTTAAAATTGAAAATATAAAATATAAATATCTTCCAAGTAGAAGAACTCTATATGTTGAACCAAATCAAAGTATGTATCACACAGTAAAAAATATTTTGGAAGAAGGAAAAACGTTTGATTATACTTATGCTGAAAGTAAGTATACAAAAATAGAGTTAAATGTATTTAAGTATAGGGAAGGAATAAGACACGAAGAAGAGGATATAGTACTACTATCTAGAAATATTTCTCCAAAGATGACATGTTGCAAATGTAGACAAAATCAAGCTATTTGGGTTGATTCAGAGATGTATTCTTTAGGATATGATGCTTTTTGGTGTGAAGAATGTAGAGAAGAAATCAGAAAGAATGCTAGTATAAAAGAGTGGGAGCTGTTAGATAATTTATTACCTATTTGCAATTCACCTAGGATGGGAATTGATGATTATGAAGGTAGCGACTTTTATGCAGATGAGTTTAAAACTGATTTAGATAGAGAATTAGTCAAAGAAAATGAGCCTAAAAAAGTAAAAAAAGATACTATTGAAAAATTTAAAATAAATCAAGATGATGTTTATTACGCCATAGATGAATGGGAAAATAACCAAATACAATTTGAAGATTTAGAAGTGGAAAGAGATTTAGCTACATTAAAAGAGTGGGAGGAATTGTATCTTGAAGCTGAAAAGATAAAAAGGTTTAAAGTATGGGACTATTTATGTGATTTTGAAATAATATCTCTAAAGAGGAAGGGTAAAGAACCTATCTTTTATAGTATATTAGGTGAAGAAGGAAAAGAATATGGCGTAGATGTATATGAGGGATATGATGATTTTAAAACATTTATGATGGATTGCTATTCTGAAGAACTCAATATATCAAAAAATTATGTTAAAGCTTTTAAACGCAATCTAGCATGCCGTTGGGGGAATTTAGAGGAACTTTCACAAGAACAGCTAGAGATTATAAAAAAACTAGAATCTAAATACAACGGCAAAAAAAATTGGCTTTATTTTTTGTCATTTGAAGAAGGGTATAGTCCATGCAATCTTGAAAGAGATGAAGTAATACGTATGACGAAATATTTAAAAGATCTTGGAATAATTCTAGAAAAATTTATTGGGAAATTTATGAGTAATGTTGATGTAGATTTTGATGAGATAATGTGTGTAGAATATATAGAAGAAAAGGACGATTGGAAGCTATATAAAGAAAAAAATCCACTAGAATTCTATAAGCTATCTAAAATAAAAGAAGAAGATAGAAACAAACTAAATATATTAACGTCAACTCCAAAGGTTGATTCAATTTTAGATATAGATATAATACCTTTAAGAAGGGTTGTAAATGATAAAAAATACAGTAAACCTTTAACTCCGTCTATATATGGAATGGTAGATGTAAGAACTGGAAATTTAATAAGTAATAAAATTTCTGATCCTAATGAAGATGTTGAGGATCTACTTGCAAAAGAAGTAATAAGATTTATAGATGAAATTGGAAGACCTAGAGAAATAAGAACATCAAATATGCTGATAGAATCAAAATTATATGATATGTGTGATAAGTTAGATATAGATTTAAAATTAAAGAAAAGTTCAAATGTAGGGAAAAAATTTGGTGAATACATAATGTACAGAAAAGAAATAGATACTAAGCTATTAAACTAATAAGACACATAAAGAAAAAACACCTTCGAAATCGAAGGTGTTTTTCTATTATTTTAAAAGTAATTAGTTTAAAGATTGTTCAGTAATTGAGTAAGAACCCAATTGTTATGATTTTTTAGATAATAAATTCCCTGATTTGCGGTAATAACACTATCGGATACCTCTCTAAAAGTCATAGAAGCATTGCGGAATTCATCTGCTTCGTGTCTAGTTGTAAAAATAATTGATTTATTTATAGAACCAGTAATTAAAAGAAGTTCCATATCATCCTCTGATTTTATTCTAGAATGAGGTATATCAGTGTGTTTTTTCATATAGCTTATATGTGTATCAAGCACATATACATCCTCTTTTGCGTTTACAATATCATTCATTGTAACAGTATCTTTTCCAGCTAGCTCGTGATTTTTTGGGATCATTATGCCAAAAGGACAAGAGCGAACAAGCTTACTGCCTATGTTTTCGGGAAGTTCTAAAGTCTGTGATACATACGCTAGAATAATATCGTATTTACCACTCAATAGATAATCGGCATAATAAGCATCCTGGCATCTATCAAAAATAATATCGACGTTTGGGTATTTTGATTTTAAAGCAGATACTGCAGGGTCTAAAATATTAAGAGAACTGAATCCGTACATACCTATAGTCAACTTACCTTTTGAGTACATTGAACTAAACTTTGTTTTCATAACCGCATCTTCATACGCTTTCAAAATTTTTACTACTTCTTTGTAGAAGATTTCTCCTTGAGGAGTTAATGATACATTTCTACTATTTCTAATAAATAATTCTGTACCCAATTCCTCTTCGAGGTTTTGAATATGATGACTTATTGCGGGTTGAGCGATGTGACATTCTTTAGCTGCCTTTGTAAAATTTTTGTTACGTGCAACACTTTCAAAATAATGTAGTTTCTCAATTTTCATACTTAATCACCAATTAAAAAATTTGTTTTTTAGTAGATATAGCAGATACTTTATTTAAATATTTAATAATAAGAATATCTAACTATAAGAAAACATATATACTATTTATTATAAATGAAAATATCAGAAAATACAAAAGAATTTTAAGTCCAATAGAAAAAATCATATATATATATATATGTTATATATAAAAAATCTATAGATAGAAAAAAATAATATAATAGAATACTGTATAATATCGAAAATCATATTGACAAAACGTAAAAAAATATATAAAATAATTAGTTTAGGGTTGACTTAAAAATGGATTTGTGCTATTATGTAAACATAGAAAAATTGGGAAGGTGATATGATGGCAACAGTTCAGACTTTAGAAAACATAAAAACTACTCTTGAAAAGCATATAGGCAAAAGAGTGCAGCTAAAGGCTAATAAGGGAAGAAAACAGATTGTCACAAAAAGAGGAGTACTTGAGGAAGCATATCCAAGTGTATTCATAGTAAGAGTAGACGATGGAGCTAATGGTTCATCTAGAATTTCTTATAGTTATTCAGATTTACTTACTTCTAATGTGAAATTACAGGTAATAAAAGCAAAATCTGAAGAAGATCGCAAAGTAAGCTAGGAACAAGATTTGAAAATTATAGAGTAAAAAATCTACAGTATACGATAAATAATCTATACTGTATAATTTTTTTGAGCGAAATTTAATTATGTAACTCAAATTTGATTTATAGAATAGGGAATTGTATATTATATACACAATTCCCTATTTTTTGTAGTATAATTAATTATATAAATTATTTATTTGCAAAATATGTCGGAGGATAGTGAAATGAAGGTTAAATGTAGAGCTAAAATAAATTTATCTATAGATGTACTTGGAAAGCTTCCAAATGGATATCATCTTGTTGAAATGATAATGCAGTCGATTGATTTATACGATATTCTCGACATAAAAGAGCGAAATGATGGAAAAATAATACTTAAAAGCAAGAGTAAAGAAATACCACTTAATGAAAATAATATAGTATATAAAGCAGCAAAACTCCTAAAAGAAAAAACAGGGGTAACAAAAGGAGCTGAAATTTTCATAGATAAGAGAATACCAGTTGCAGCAGGTATGGCTGGGGGGAGCACAAATGCTGCTGGAACTTTAGTAGCGCTTAATGATATATGGGAATTGGGGCTTAGTGAAAATCAACTAAAAGAAATAGGGTTTGAACTTGGTGCTGATGTTCCGTTCTGCATATCTGGAGGTGCGGTACTAGCAGAAAATTTAGGTGAACAACTTACAAATATAAAAGGTTTAAATGAAGATATTTTTGTGCTAGTATGTAAGCCTGAATTATTTGTATCTACAAAAGAAGTGTATGGTAAACTAGATATGTCTAATGTATCCAAAAGACCGGATAATAAATATCTTATAGAATGTCTTAAAGATGATAAAATAGATGAACTTGCAAAAAATATGTGTAATGTCTTAGAATCTGTGACATCTTTAATGCATCCAGAGATAGAAGATATAGAAAATATTATGAAAAGAAGTGATGTTCTAGGAACTATGATGAGTGGAAGTGGACCTACAGTATTTGGACTGTTTGATTCACAGAATAAGGCTGAAAAAGCAAAAGAAGAATTATTAGATAAATACAGACAAGTGTATCTTGTTAGAAGTGCTGAAAGGGGAATTGAATTAAATGGAAAATTTAACTAAATTAAATTTAGATAACTATAAACCACTTAGAGATGTTGTTTTTGAAAGTTTGAGAAAGGCTATAGTAGAAGGAAGTCTAAAACCTGGTCAAAGACTTATGGAAGTTCAGTTAGCAGAACAGCTAGGAGTAAGTAGAACACCTGTAAGAGAAGCGATAAGAAAATTAGAACTAGAAGGATTTGTTATAATGCTTCCTAGAAAAGGTGCGTATGTAGCTGATATGTCTGTTAAAGATATAATAGATGTATTAGAAGTTAGATCTGCATTAGAAGGTCTTGCAGCAAATTTAGCAGCAGAAAGAATGGATGAAAAAGAAGTAGAAAATTTAAAAGAAATATCAGAGTCACTTAATGTTGCAATGGAAGGTGGAAACCTTGATGAAATTCTTAAAAAAGATGTAGAATTCCATCAGTGTATATTTGAAGCAGCTGGAAATAAAAAGCTTACTCAGATGATAAACTCTCTTTGGGAACAGGTATATAGATTTAGAGCAGGATATATGTCTGATAAAAATGCAATGATAGGTATAAAAGAAGAACATGCTCATCTTATAGACGCTATAGTAAGTGGTGATGGAGAAAGAGCATCTAAATGTGCTAAAAATCATATAGAAAGAGCAGAACAGTATATGATAGATAAAGCGGATAGAATATAAGGTATTAATCGATAAGGAGATTTATTATGGATAAAAGAGGAATCGGTGTTTTTGATTCTGGATTAGGAGGTCTTACAGTATTAAAAGAAATTAAAAAGATACTTCCTAATGAAGACCTGGTATATTTTGGAGATACTGCTAGAGTACCATATGGTCCTAGATCTAAAGAAACGATAATGAAATATACTTTTCAAGCGATAAATTTCTTACTAACAAAAGATGTAAAAGCTATAGTAATCGCTTGTAATACAGCTACAGCTAGAAGTTTAGTTGAAGCACAAGAAAAGTATGACATACCTATAATAGGTGTTATAGAGGCTGGTGCTAGAACAGCTGCAGCATCTACAAAGAATGGTAAGGTTGGTATTATAGGAACTGAAGGGACTATAAAATCAAAGGCATACAATACTGAAATCAAAAAAATAGATAAAAGAATAAAAGTATACGGTAAGGCTTGTTCTTTATTTGTACCTATAGTAGAAGAAGGTTGGGCAAATACTGAAGTTGCTAGACTTACTGCAAAAGAATATTTAAAAGATCTTGAAGAAAAAGGAGTGGACTCTATAGTACTTGGATGTACTCATTATCCACTATTAAAAAGAACTATAGGTGAGGAGGTAGGGATGGAAGTTAAACTTGTAAACCCTGCTAGAGAAACAGCAATAGACCTAAAAAATATACTTATAGAAAGAAATCTTTTAAATACAAAAGAGGAGCTTGGGGAATGTAAATACTTTGTATCAGATATAAACGTAAAATTCCCGTCTATAGCCAGAGAATTTTTAAAAACTAAAATAGAAGTTGAAAAAGTAGAGATACAGAGATATTAAATTTATTATAAGCGAGGAAATATAGTGAGTAATAAAATAATAATAAAAACAAAACAGTACGATGTCGACGGAAATATGGACACTATAGAGCTAAAAGCGTATGGTCAGATTATAGAAAAAAATGGTAGTATCTATATCAAGTACAATCAAAAGGAAGAAGATATGGAAGTGAAAAATACCATAAAAATATCAGAAGACTGTATAAAGGTTATAAAATCTGGAAGTGTAAATTCTACAATGACATTTACTAAGGGCAATAAGCATACAAACAAATACGCAACGCCACAGGGAATATTTTTAATAGATACTAAGGTAAACGACTTTAAAATCTCAAATGGAGAAAAGAAATTAGAAGTACATTTGGATTATATGATAGAAATCCAAAATATGTTTGCTGGAAGAAATAAAATGATTATCAAAGTTGAAAAATAATTAAATTAAAAAAATAAGAGAATAATTTTTATAAGGTAGCGAAAAAGCTACCTTTTATTGCATTTATTTGGTATTATTATACTTAGGCGATTTATATAATAATATAAATCATTTGTTTACGACAAAATTTAAAAAGAGGTAGTAAATATGATATTTGACAGAGTTGTTGATACTATAGATAAACACAATATGATATCGTATGGAGATAAAATAATAGTTGGACTTTCAGGAGGACCCGATTCAGTTTGTCTTCTTCATATATTAAATAGATTAAAAGAATCGAGAAATTTAAAGATATATGCAGCACACCTAAATCATCAGATAAGAGGTATTGAAGCACAAAAGGATGCGCTATTTGTATCTGAGCTTTGTGACTCTCTTGAAATACCTGTATTTATAAAATCTGTAGATGTCCCAAAATATTGTGAAGAAAAAGGACTTTCTTTAGAAGAAGGTGCTAGAAATATAAGATATGATATGTTCTATGAGATAAAAAGAAGAACAGGAGCTAATAAAATAGCTATAGGACATAACATGAATGACCAGGCAGAAACAGTTATGATGAGAATTATGAGAGGAACTGGTCTGCAAGGTTTAAGAGGAATAGAATATACTAGAGAAAATGGTATAATTAGACCAATATTAGATATAGAAAGAAAGGATATAGAAGCTTATTGCGAGCAGCATGAGTTACATCCTAAAATAGATCAGACTAATCTAGAAAGTATATACACAAGAAATAGAATTAGATTAGAGCTTTTACCTTATATGCAGGAACATTTTAATAGTAATGTAGTAGAGTCTATAGTAAGACTTAGTAACAGTATGAAGAGCGACGGTGACTATTTGGATTCTGAAGCTATGAAAGCATACGATGAGGTAGCTACATTAGACGATAAAGCTGTAGAGGTAAATGTAGAAAAGTTATCTGGATACCATGAAGCTATACAGAGTAGAATAATAAGATATGCTATAAAAGATGTACTAGGTGATACAAACTTTGTAGATCAGAAGCATATTGAAGATGTTATGCAACTTATAGATACATCAAAAAATGGGAAAATGTTAAATCTTCCTAGAGGGGTATTTGCATATAGAAGAGCAGATAGTATACTATTTACATTAGAAGAAATAAAAGAAGATGAGATAGAATACAGCTATCATGTACCTAAGGATGGATTTATAAAAATAAAAGAGTTGGGTATATTAGTCGATTCTGACGTTATAACTATTGAAAAATATAGAAGCCTTAAAAAAGATTCATCTGTAAAAGCCGTTGATTTTGATAAGATAAAAGGGGGTATAACTGTAAGGAATAGACAGCCAGGGGATAAGATTAAGTTAAAAGGTGGAACTAAAAAGATAAAAGATTTATTTATAGATCTGAAGATACCTAGAGAAATGAGAAATAGAGTTCCAATTGTTGTTGACGAGGAAGAGGTAATTCTTGCTGGTGAATACAGAATGAATGAAAATTATAAAATTGATGAAAATACAAAAAAAGTGCTTAAACTCAGCATAAAAAAACTGTAGGACCTTAAAGAGGGGAGGAAATTTAATTTGAAAAAAATGCTAAGAGGAATTGTATTTTACGTTCTAATGTTAGCTATAATAGTAGGCGTTATTCAGTTTACTGGAAAAGAAGTAGAAGAAGTAAAAGAAATTCCGTTTTCAAAAGTATATAAAGAACTTAATGAAGGGGATATAGCCTCAATATATTTTGTAGATGATACATCTGTTGAGGGCGTGCTAAAGGATAAGACAAAATTCAAATCTTACATACCATCAGAAGTAAGAAGTGAACAATTTGCAGATAAAGTTTTAGAACAGTCAAAACAGAATAAGCTAGTAATAGATGGTGAGCCTGAACCTACAACACCTTGGTTTATATCAATGCTTCCAACATTTATAATGCTTATATTCCTAGGAATACTTTGGTTCAGCTTTATGAATCAGTCTCAGGGCGGCGGAGGCAAAGTTATGAACTTTGGAAAATCTAAAGCCAAATTACACAAAGATGGAGATGGAGAAAAAGTAACATTTAACGATGTTGCTGGTCTTCAGGAAGAAAAAGAGGATTTACAGGAAGTTGTAGATTTCTTGAAAAATCCTAAAAAATACACACAACTTGGTGCTAGAATACCAAAAGGTATACTTATGGTAGGACCTCCAGGTACAGGTAAAACATTCTTATCAAAAGCAGTAGCCGGAGAAGCTGGAGTACCGTTCTTCAGTATAAGTGGTTCTGATTTCGTTGAAATGTTTGTTGGGGTAGGTGCATCTAGGGTTAGATCATTATTTGAAGATGCTAAGAAAAATGCTCCAGCAATAATATTCATAGACGAAATAGATGCTGTTGGTAGAAAAAGAGGTGCTGGTCTAGGTGGAGGACACGACGAAAGAGAACAGACACTTAACCAGTTACTAGTTGAAATGGACGGTTTCGGAATTAATCAGGGTATAATAATAATGGCTGCAACAAACAGACCTGATATATTAGACCCTGCACTTTTAAGACCAGGTAGATTCGATAGACAGGTTGTTGTTGGAACTCCTGATGTTAAAGGTAGAGAAGCTATATTTAAAGTTCATTCAAGAAAGAAACCTCTAGCAGACGATGTTAGATTAGACGTATTAGCTAAGAGAACACCAGGATTTACTCCTGCAGATATAGAAAACCTTATGAATGAAGCAGCTATATTAACTGCTAGAAAAGGTGAAAAGAAAATAAGAATGGCTACAATAGAAGAATCTATAACTAAGGTTATAGTTGGTGTAGCTAAAAAATCAAGAGTAATAAGCGATAAAGAAAAGAGACTTACTGCTTACCATGAAGCAGGACATGCTGTATGTGCTCACCTATTAGAAAATGTAAGCCCAGTACATCAGGTAACAATAATACCTAGAGGTATGGCTGGTGGATTTACAATGCAGCTACCTATAGAAGATAAATACTTTGCTACTAAGAGAGATATGGAAGAAAATATAATCGTTATGCTTGGTGGTAGAGTAGCTGAAGAGTTAGTTCTTAAAGATATATCTACTGGAGCTTCTAATGACCTTGAAAGAGTTAGTCAGACAGCTAGAGATATGGTTAAGAAATATGGTATGAGTGCTAAGATAGGACCTATGACATTTGACAGCGAAGGTGAGGTATTCTTAGGAAATAGTATATCAAACACTAGAACATACTCAGAAGAAGTTGCAAATGAAATAGATGTAGAAATAAGAAATATTATAATAGGTGCTTACGAAATGACTAAGAAAATCCTATCAGAAAATATGGATAAATTAGAAAATGTAGCACAGGCACTTCTAGTATACGAAACACTAGATGCAGAAGAATTTGTAAAAGCTATAGAAGGAACTCTTCCTCTAGATGTTGATTTAAATGAAGTAGAAGAAGCTAAAAAAAGAGAAGCCGGCGCTATAGATTACAAAGCTGACTTTGTAGAAGTTAAAGACGAAACAACAGAAGAAGAAAATTCTAAAGTTGCAGAAGTAGTTGAAGAAAACAACGACGATGCTTCTGATAAAGTAGAAGAAAAAGAAGAAAACACTTCTGATGAAGAGTAAATCTATAAATAAAAAGATAAATTAGGGGGAAGGTGGATACCTTCCCTTTTTTGTACATGAATTATTTGCAATTGTTTTATGATTTGTGAAAAGGGAGAAAAGAAATGAGCAAGGATAATAGAAAAAGAATAATAGAGATGTTATCAAATTCTGGAGAAGAATTTATATCTGGAGAAAGTATATCTAAGGAGCTTGGAATTTCTAGAGCTGCTGTATGGAAGCATATAAATTATTTAAAGGAAAATGGATACGAGATAGAGGCGATAAATAAAAAGGGATATAGGATTGTAGATGTAAATTCAGATGTTATAATACCAGAGCAGATAACTGCAAATCTAGATACTAAATTTGTAGGTCAGAATATAAGATATTTTCACGAACTTGACTCTACAAACAATTACGCTAAGGAAAAGTTTGAGGAGTTAGAAGATGGTTCTCTAGTTATTTCTGAATCTCAGACAGCTGGAAAAGGAAGACTTGGCAAAAATTGGCAGTCAAATCCAGGTGAAGGTATATGGATGAGTACGGTATTAAAGCCAGATATACCAGTATATAAGGCGCCATTTTTAACTTTAGTTGCTGGTGCAGCTATACTTAATGCTTTTAGAAATCTAGGTGTAGATGCAAAGATAAAGTGGCCTAATGATATTGTATTAAATGGCAAAAAAATATGTGGAATACTCACAGAAATGGTAGCAGAAGTGGAAAAAGTAGGCTGTGTAGTTATAGGTATGGGAATAAATGTAAATACTATGTTATTTCCCGGGGAATTATCTGAAAAAGCTACTTCTCTAAAAAAAGAGGGATTTGAGGTTAAAAAATCAGATATAATAAGGGAAATTATGCATGAATTTGAAAAACTTTATATTCCGTATATAGAGTATGGAAGTAGAGATGAGATAATAGGTGTTTGTAGAAAACACTCTGTACTTATAGGAAAAGATGTATACATTATAAAAAAAGAGCATAGAGAGAAAGTGTACTGTATGGATATAAGTGATGATGGAAATCTTATAGTAAAACATGTGGATGGAGAGATAGAAGAGATTATATCTGGAGAAGTATCTGTAAGAGGACAAAATGGTTATATTTAATTACTTTGTATACAAGATTATTGACATTGATATAGTCGAGTTGTAAAATAACTTTATGCTAGGGAGAGATTTAAGAGAAAATAATCTGATATAAATAAGAATACGAAAGAAGGATAGAATTAATGTTATTGGTATTTGATGTGGGAAATACAAATATGGTTTTAGGACTATATGATGGAGATAAACTTGAAAAACATTGGAGAATTCATACAGATAAATATAAAACTTCAGATGAATATGGAATGCTTATAAAAGATTTATTCAGACATTATGATTTAAAAATAGAGGATATAGATGATGTTATAATATCTTCTGTTGTGCCTGATGTTATGCATTCTTTAGAAAATTTTGCTAGAAAATACTGCGATAAAGAGGCTATGGTAGTAGGTCCTGGAATAAAAACAGGGCTTAATATAAAATATGATAATCCAAGACAGGTTGGAGCAGATAGAATAGTAAACGCTGTTGCAGCTATAGAGAAATACGGATATCCATTAATAATAGTCGATTTTGGAACAGCTACAACATTCTGTGCAATATCTGAATCAGGAGAATATCTAGGAGGAACAATAGCGCCAGGAGTTAAGATTTCAAGTGAAGCTTTATTCCAGAGAGCATCTAAACTTCCTAGAGTAGAGCTTATAAAACCGGGTACAGTAATAGCAAAAAATACTGTTTCTGCAATGCAGTCTGGTCTTATATACGGGTATGTAGGTCTTGTAGATAAGATAATTGAAATGATGAAGGAAGAGTTAAAAAATCCCGATGTAAAAGTAGTAGCTACAGGAGGTCTTGCTGGACTTATATCGTCTGAAACAGATAGTATAGATGAGATAGATAAATTCCTTACATTAGAAGGTCTTAGAATGATATACGAAAAAAATAAAGAAAATGACTTATAGAATGAATTTTATAGATTGGAGGTGCTTTAATAGTATCTCTAATTTTTTTTATCTACTTGAGGTGTGTGTTATTGAAGAATAGTAGAGTTTTGTGTTAATATAATACCATTGACTTTAAGAAAAATAGATTTAAATAGAAAGGAAGTGTAATATGAGAATAGATGATGTAGTCCTAGAAAATGAAGTTTTTTTAGCCCCTATGGCAGGAGTTACTGATTTAGCATTTAGACTTATATGCAAGGAATACGGTAGTGGGCTTTTATATACAGAGATGATAAATGCAAAGGCTCTTTGTTATGATGATGAAAAGACAAAGGGAATGCTTAAAATAGAGGAGGAAGAGCATCCTGTTGCTGTACAGATATTTGGTTCTGAGCCAGAATTTATAGCCGGTGCAACAGAGATTTTAAACGAACATTCAAATGAGATACTTGATATAAATATGGGATGTCCTGCTCCAAAAGTTGTAAAAAATGGAGATGGATCAGCTTTAATGAAAACTCCTGAGCTTGCAGCAAAAGTTATAGAGGCAGCAGCAAAGAAATCTAAGAAACCTGTTACAGTTAAGTTTAGAAAAGGTTGGGATGAAGATAGTATAAATGCTGTAGAGTTTGCTAAGATGGCAGAGGCAAGTGGTGCTCAGGCTATAACTATTCATGGTAGAACTAGAGCTCAGTATTATTCAGGAACTGCTGACTGGGACATAATAGAGGAAATAAAAAATGCGGTTAAAATTCCTGTTATAGGGAATGGAGATATAGTGACTATTGAGGATGCTATAAATATAAGAAAAAAGACTGGATGCGATGCGATAATGATAGGTCGTGGAGCACAGGGAAATCCTTGGATATTCAATAGAATAAATCATTATATGAAAACTGGTGAGATACTTCCAGAGCCAACTGCAGAGGAAAAGATAAGAACTGCTATAAAACACTTTAACCTTGCAATTAAAGAGGATGGAGAGTATGTAGCTGTTAGAGAAATGAGAAAACATTTAGGTTGGTATTTAAAGGGAATGAAAAAATCTGCTAGGCTTAGAGATGAAATAAATAAGCTAGAATCAGCAGATGAAGTTGTAGGTAGATTAGAGGCATATATAGCTGAATCCTTGACATAATGCGAATATTAGCCTATAATATAGCGGATAAAGTAAAATAATGGAGATTTAATACCCATTTAAAATAAATAGAAAATTTAATAACATTTACGATAAGGAGTTTAATAAGAAAAATGGAAGCAAATAAAGAAATATTATTAACTCAGGAAGGTTTTGACAAACTAGAAGCTGAGCTTGAAGAATTAAAAATAGTTGGTAGAAAAGATGTTGCCGAAAAATTAAAAGTAGCTATATCATACGGGGATTTATCAGAAAATGCTGAGTACGATGAAGCTAAAAAAGAACAGGCAGAATTAGAAGAAAAAATATTAAAAATAGAAAACATGATAAGAAAAGCAACTATAATAGATGAAGAATCTATAGATTTAAGTAAAGTAACTGCTGGATCAATAGTAAAACTTTACGATTATGATTTTGAAGAAGAAGTTACTTACACAATAGTTGGTTCAACAGAAGCAGATCCATTTGCAGGTAAGATATCAAATGAATCTCCAATAGGAAAAGCTATATTAGGAAAATCTGAAGGTGATGAAGTAGAAGTTCAGGTTCCAGATGGAGTAGTTAAATACAAAATACTATCAATAAGCAGATAATAAATTTATAAATAGTAAATATAAGCAATACAAAATATAAATGGAGGTGCACTATGAGCAATAATAAAAATACTGAAGCAAATGTAGAAATGACTAGTGAAGAATTAAGTGAAGTGCTTCAGGTAAGAAGAGATAAACTAGCTAATTTACAGGAAATGGGAAGAGATCCATTCAAGGAAAGTAGATACGATAGAACTCATTACTCTGTACAGGTAAAAGAAGGTTTCGAAGCTTTAGAAGGAGAAACTGTTAAGATTGCTGGACGTATGATGAGCAAGAGAATACAGGGTAAAGCAGGATTCATAGATATACAGGATGCTGAAGGTAGAATACAGTCTTATGTTAGAAAAGATAGATTAGGTGATGAAGAATACACTATATTCAAAACTTATGATATAGGTGATATAGTTGGTATAGAAGGTGAAGTATTCATAACTAAAAGAGGAGAAATATCAGTAAAAGCAGATAAAGTTACTTTATTATCTAAATCTTTACAGATATTACCAGAAAAATACCATGGATTAAAAGACCAGGAATTAAGATATAGACAGAGATATGTTGACCTTATAGTTAATCCAGAAGTTAAGGATGCATTCATAACAAGAACTAAAGCTCTTAAAGCTTTAAGATCTTACTTAGATGAAAGAGGATTCTTAGAAGTTGAAACACCAATATTAAATACTATAGCTGGTGGAGCAAACGCTAGACCTTTCATAACTCACCACAATACTTTACATATACCAATGTATTTAAGAATAGCTAACGAATTATATCTAAAAAGATTAATAGTTGGTGGATTTGATAAAGTTTACGAAATGGGAAGAATGTTCAGAAATGAAGGTATGGACATGAAACACAACCCAGAATATACAGCAATAGAATTATACCAGGCATATGCTGACTACACAGATATGATGGAAATAACTGAAAATCTTATAGCTCATATGGCAGAAGTTGCTACAGGAAGCACAAAAATAGTTTACCAGGGTAAAGAAATAGACTTCAAACCACCTTGGAGAAGAATGACTATGATAGACTGTGTTAAAGAATTCTCTGGAGTAGACTTCAATGAAATAAATACAGATGAAGAAGCTATAGCTATAGCTAAAGAAAAAGGTATAGAAATAAAACCTGGAATGAGAAGAGGGGAAATAATAGCTGAATTCTTTGAAGAATTTGGTGAAGATAAATTAGTGCAGCCTACATTTATAACTCAGCATCCAGTTGAAATATCTCCATTATCTAAGAGAAATAATGAAGATCCAAGACTTACTGACAGATTTGAAGCATTTGCTAATGGTTGGGAGCTTGCTAATGCATTCTCTGAACTTAATGACCCAATCGACCAGAAAGGTAGATTTATGGACCAGTTAAGAAAGAAAGAGCTTGGAGATGACGAAGCTTGTGATATGGATGAAGATTTCTTAAATGCTCTTGAAGTAGGTCTTCCTCCAACAGGTGGACTAGGAATAGGTATAGATAGAGTTATAATGCTTCTTACTGATTCATCATCAATAAGAGATGTATTATTATTCCCTACTATGAAACCAATAGAAAAACAGGAAGAATCTGCTGAATAATAAAATTGATTTGTTTGATTGAAATTAATATTTATAAAATTTGACAGATAGGACTATTTAACTTTATTGTTAAGTAGTCCTTTTTTAGTATGACGGGCATGCTATTAATCTGTGGTGAAAGTCCATAAA
>NZ_QUGE01000021.1:0-38236 GCF_003478825.1 Peptoclostridium sp. AF21-18 | reverse complement strand
TATTATATAAATTATATACTATCAGCAAATAAGCTTTATTATAACGTATTAAATAACATAAACTTTGATATTCCTAAAAAATTCGAAGGAAAAAACTTAAATATTAAATATTTGAATAACTTAATAAAAAGATACACTAGGCGATATAAAGGAAAAGTTCCTTATACGAACAAAATAAATTCTTTTTCGATAGATATAGGTTTGTATAGATATTCAAAAAATAAATTAAAGGAAAATTATATTTATATAGCTTCAATGGAAACAAGAAAGAGAATACCAATAAAATTGAGGGATTCAAATAAATACAACAAAATACTTAAAATCAAAATCATAGATAATGTAGTGAGAATAAATATTCCATTAGAAGTGGAATCAAAGGAAAATACCAACGAAAATATTATAGGAATAGATAAAGGATATAGATACTTGCTTGCAACATCAAATGGAAATCTGTATGGAGAAAAATTGAATTATTATTTAAGTAAAGAAACTGAAATATTGAATAATAAAAATGCTAATCGAAATAGATTTTTCGCACTTAGAAGAAAATACCTCGAAGAAGGTAACACTAAAAAAGCAGACAACATACTTAAAAATAATTTAGGAAAGAAAAAATACAGAAACAACAAAAATAAACACGATGAAACAGTTAAATCTTATATCAATAAAAATATCGATGAATTTATAAAGTCAGAAAAGCCGAAGGAAGTTGTAATGGAAAATTTAGATTTTGTGAGTTGGGATGACAGATATCCAAAATCTGTAAAAAGAAAGTTATCGAGATGGATAAAGGGCTACATAAGAGATAGACTTGAGTACAAATTCAAATTAAGTAGTATTGAATTTACATACATAAATCCAGCGTATACAAGTCAAATTTGTAGTAAATGTGGAAGATTTGGTGTAAGAAATGGAGATTCATTTGTTTGTGATAATTGTGGAGAAATCCATGCAGATATAAATGCAAGTAAGAATATTTTAGAAAGGAAATATGATAAAGAAATAAAGATCTTTACAAGTTATAAGAAAGTTAAGGAAATACTAGAAAGTAGAGTGGCTGAGATAAAGTAAATGATATTTAATAAAATTTATACTAATTTATAAAAATAAAAAATAGGTTAAAAGTATATTTTATTTAATCACGAATATATTTTGTATTTATCCAACTGTTGATAAATAGAGGGTATGTTTTATCGGTGACGGGGGTTAGATAAAATGCTTTAAATAAATAAAAAATACGGTTGTGGGATAGTCGAGATAGAAAATTTATCGAGATAACTGGCTCAACCAAGACTTAAAACTATCAAAAGATAGAATAAGAGCGAAATATCTAAAATGAGTACATTTGTATATATTTTTAGAACCAGATGTTTAAAAATGATAAAAGTAGATGCTAGAGGATTAGCTTGTCCAAAACCAGTTATAAACACTAAAAAAGAATTAGAAAAAATAACTGAAGGAACAGTAGTTACAACAGTGGATAATAACACTGCAAAAGAAAATCTTTTAAAATTAGCTAGATCTCTTAACTGTGAAGCAACAGTTATAAAAGAAGAAGACGGGGAAATAGAAGTTCAGATAGTAAAAGGAGAAGCTGCAGCTGAAGTAGCTACTGAATCAAATGATGATATATGTGATCAGGTAGTTTTCATATCTTCTGATAGAATGGGTTCAGGAAATGATGAATTAGGTAAAGTTCTTATAAAAGGATTCGTATACACTTTAACTGAAACAAAACCATATCCAAAAGCTGTTATACTTGTTAACGGTGGTGTTACATTATCTACTGAAAACGAAGCAACAGTTGAAAATCTTAAAAAATTAGAAGAAGCTGGTGTACAGGTATTATCTTGTGGAACATGCTTAGATTACTACGGATTAAAAGATCAGTTAAAAGCTGGTGTAGTAAGTAATATGTACGACATAGTTGAAACATTAAAGAGTGCATCAAACACAATAACAATAGGATAATTGTACAAATTAAATACAATAAATAAAATTAAGCTAATAAAAATGGACTGCTACAAAATCTGTAACAGTCCATTTTTTGATTTTATAAATTATTTTCTATAGCCATAGAAAGATAATCAGTACATCCTTCTACATTTTTATCGTAATATTCTTTGAATCTTTCATCCATAGTGTACATCATAGCTAGAGATTTATGAGCTTCTACGCTGTATTTATTCCATGTCATTTTTATCCATTTTTGATGCAGATTAATTAGTTCTATTGCTTCTTTGCTGTCTAAATCTAGATTTTCTTTTACACATCTTTCAACTAGAGTAAGGATATTTTCTTCTAATTCTTTAAACAATTTATAATCCTCCTCGCTCATATTTAGCATTTTTCTATTAGATTCATCAACTGAATCATCTCCATATTTTTCTCTTATTTCTTTTCCGTAAGTTTTTTCATTTTCGTCCACTAAATCCTTTTTAAAGGCTTCAAATTTTTCCTTATCACTCATATTATATTCTCCTTTCAATGATTTTATAGATAGTTTTACAGAATTAATCATTCTATCTATTTTTTTCTTTTCTTCCTCAAGACTAACAAGATGTTCTTCAAGAGCAGAATATAAATCAAAATCTTTACGATAGATTATTTCCTTAATTGTTTGCAGATCAAGCCCTCTTTCTTTGTAAAAAAGTATCTGCTGCAAAAGAGCTACCTCATTATCATCATAATATCTATATCCAGATTCATTTATAAAGCTTGGCTTTAATAATCCAATCTCGTCGTAATATCTAAGTGTTCTCGAGCTTATACCAGATATCTCAGAAAGTTTTCCTGTACTGTACATATAAATCCCCTCCTGTAATTTATAGTTTAAAACCTTACGCAACGTAAAAGTCAACAAAAAATAAAAATAAATGGAAAATAATCAAATTCTTTACTATAATATAATGTATAAAAATTATTGGTATACAAAAATAATGAAAATAAAAAATACTAGAAAATTACTAGTGTCATAAAATTCACAAAATTCAGGAGGAAAATAAGAATGGAAACAATGTATATAGTTGCATTTAATTCAACGCACAACGCAATAAAAACAGAAAAATTATTACAGAAAGACGATATAAAAGCTACTACACTTCCAACACCAAGAGAAATAAGTGCAAGTTGTGGAATATCAATAAAATTTGAAAAAGAAGATATAGAAAGAGTAAAAAATATTCTTTCTGAAAATAGTATAGATTGCAAAGGTTTATTTATGATAGAGAAGCTTGAAGGTGGTAAAAGAAGTGCTTCAGAATTAAACTAATGGAGGGATTATTATGCCATTAAATCTTGGAAAAGGTGATATAGTAGAATTAAAAAAGCCACACGCTTGTGGTTGCAAGGAGTTTGAAATAACTAGAACGGGAATGGATATAAAAGCAAGATGTAAGCAATGTGGAAGATTAATTATGCTAGATAGAGAAACTTTTGAAAAAAGAATTAAGAAGCTAAAAAAAGCAAATGAAGAATAAATATTAATAAAAAGTAGTTTTACATCAGTAAAAAAAGAGTAAATATTGTACTTAATAAATTAAATGGTAAATAATATATATAAAAAAATGATATAAAAATAACGCGTTTTTTTAATATTTAACATATATTATTTAAGAAAAATTTGATATAATGTAATTATAAAATGAATAAATTCATTGAAACAAACATTTTCATGGGGGTGCTATAAAAATGGCAGTAAAATTTGCAAAAAGATTAGACAACTTAGAAGGATCAGCAATACGTGAACTGTTAAAATTAACAGCTAGACCAGAAGTTATATCATTCGCTGGTGGTATGCCTGCTCCAGAATTATTCCCAGTAGAAGAAATGAAAAAAATATCAGTTCAGGTTCTTGAAGAACAGGGAAAAGTAGCTTTACAGTATACTACTACTGAAGGATATAAACCATTAAGAGAAAAAATAGCAGAAAGAATGAACAGAAAATTAAAAACTAATGTAGGTCCAGACGATATACTTATAACAAGTGGATCTCAGCAGGGTCTTGATTTTTCTGGTAAAGTATTCCTAGATGAAGGTGACATAGTATTATGTGAAAGTCCATCATACATGGGTGCTTTAAATGCTTTCAAATCATATCAGCCAAAATTCATAGAAATACCAACAGATGATAACGGTATGATAATGGAAGAACTTGAAAAAGTATTAGAAGAAAATGACAGAGTAAAAATGATATATGTTATACCAGATTTCCAGAATCCATCAGGTAGAACTTGGCCAATGGAAAGAAGAGAAAAATTCATGGAAATAATAAACAAATATGAAATACCTGTTATAGAAGATAACCCATATGGTGAATTAAGATTCGAAGGTGAATTCTTACCATCATTAAAAGCTATGGATACTAAAGGTTTAGTAATATTCCTTGGAACATTCTCTAAAATATTCTGCCCAGGATACAGATTAGGATGGACTTGTGCAGCTCCAGAAATATTAAACAAATACAATATATGCAAACAGGGAGCAGACTTACAGGCTTCTACAATATCTCAGATGGAAGTTAACAAATTCATAGAAGAATATGATTTAGATGCTCACGTTGAAAACATAAAAGCTTGCTACGTTAAACGTAGAGATTTAATGTTAAAAACTATGGAAGAAGAATTCCCAGCATGTGTTAAATTCACTCATCCACAGGGTGGTCTATTTACTTGGGTAGTACTTCCAGAAAATGTAAAAGCAGCTGAAATGGCTACTAAATGTCTTGAAAAGAACGTTGCATACGTACCAGGAGATTCATTCTTCCCTAATGGTGGAGTATACAACTGCTGTAGATTAAACTACTCTAACATGCCAGAAGACAAAATAGTTGAAGGTATCAAGAGAATGGGACAGGTTTTAAGAGAAGAATTAGGTGAATAATCTTTAAAACTTTGAATAAATAAAATAAAAGCTATTGTACTTAGTACAATAGCTTTTTTTATTTGCTAAATGGAAATTTCCATATAGCAGGTGTAAAAATAGATAAACCTATAGCAATATCATCTGTCAAATTTTCAATAATGTGAGGAATATTACTTTTTATTATAGTTGTATCTCCAACTGATAATTTTATATCTTCATCTGGAAGATGTATAATAACCTCTCCTTTTTCAAGCATAACAATTTCTTCACTTTCATGAATTACCGGAAAATCACCATCACAAGACTTAGGATCTAGAAAGAACTTTATAGCTAAAGACTTAGGTATAAAAGTTTCATTAGGCATAGGAGTAAGTAGATGATATTCAACAGTAGAATTAGGTTGTTTCATCATAATTACATCACCGCTTTTTGTAGTAAGATCATCAGAATATTTTTCGGTTTCAATAAGAAGATATGTCGGAATATCTAATGATTTAGAGATTTTCCTTAAAGAAGAAAGTGAAGGGTCTACTAAATTTCTTTCTATCTGAGAAATATAGCCTATAGATAAACCAGTTTCATCAGAGAGTTGTTGCAAAGTTATACTTTTGTTTTTTCTAAAATTTCGTATTCGTTCTCCAAGCATTTTTTACCTCTCTATAAATTATATTTTATATATTTAAAACAAATGTTTTCCCTTAACCTATACAATGATATCACAAAAAAAAGATAAGATAAAGTTATAATTTTTAAAACAAAAAAATAAAAAAAGATATTTTTTTACAAATACAATAAAAAAATAGGGTTAAATTTGACTAAAAACGGAAAAAAATCTATAAAAATAGTAAAAATAAGCCTAAAAAGGCAAAAAATGTACAAAAATAGACTAAAAAAAATACTTAGTTACGATTAAAAAGTTATTTTTTTTATTATTTATAAAAAATATTTTGAAAATTTATTGATTAATAAAAAAATATGTGCTAAAATTATAAAAAAAAAGATGATACTGAATTTTCAGAAAAGCTAATATATTTATATTCTTGAGAAAAAGCTAGTCTATCTGAAAAAATCCAATTCAGTTAATCACAGGAGGGTAAAATGAAAATAGTTGATATCAAAATTGAAAAAATACGTATTCATCTAAAGAAACCGTTTAAAATAGCATTTGCGGTTCAAGATTATGCAGACAATGTAATAATTAAAGTTATGACAGATGAAGGAATATATGGACTAGGAGAAGCAGCTCCGTTCTCACCTGTAACTGGAGAAACAGTAGATAGTGTTATAAGTACACTTAATATGTTCAAAGAAGGATTAATAGGAATGGATCCTCTAGAAATAGAAAAAATACATGTTTTAATGGATAGACTTATAACAGGAAATTCATCAGCAAAAGCGGCTATAGATATAGCTTTATTTGATATAAAAGGAAAAGTGATGGGACAGCCATTATACAAAATACTTGGAGGATATGATAATAAAATACAGACAGATATGACTATCGGTATAGATACTCCAGAAAATATGGCTAAAGAAGCAAAAGAAAGAGTAGAAAACGATGGATTTAGAATATTAAAAATTAAAGCAGGAATAAATCCAGATGAAGATATAAAAGCATTACAGTTAATAAGAGAAGCAGTTGGAAATGATATACGTCTTAGAGTAGATGCAAATCAGGGTTATTGTGTAAATGATGCAGTAAGAGTTTTAAAAGAATTTGAAAAAGTTGGTGTAGAAGCTGTTGAACAGTGCCTACCTCATTGGAATATGAATGATGCAAGATTAATAAGAGAAAAAGTTGGTCTAAAAGTTATGTTAGATGAAAGTATACATTCTCCAATGGATGCAGCTAAAGCTTGTAAAATGGATGCAGCTGATATATTAAATATAAAACTAATGAAATGTGGCGGACTTTACAATGCATTAAAAATAAATGCTATAGCAGAAGCTAATGACGTTAGATGTATGGTTGGATGTATGCTAGAAACTAAAATAGCTATAGCAGCTGGAGCTAGCTTAGTAGCAGCTAAGAAAAATATAACAGAAGCAGACTGCGATAGTTTTATGTATTGTGTCGACCCAGACAATGGAATGGAAGGCGGATTTGAAATAAATGGAGATACATTCGTTCTTTCTGATAAACCAGGATTAGGTATAGACTTTGATTTTTAATTAAATTATAAGAAAAGAGAATTAAAAGAATATGCAGTATATTTTATATACTGCATATTCTATAATAGAGGGAGGATAATATATGGAAAAAACTGTTTTCAGCACACCGGAGACATTGCTATTAGTAATGTTTATGACAGTTTCTGTAGGATTGTGGTTACAGAAATTCAAAGTATTTAAGTCTTTAGGACCAGCACTTACAGTAATTATACTAGGAATAGTACTTTCTAACTTAAAAATAGTTCCTGTAAATCATGATGTTTATGGAATTTTATCAGGGTACTGTATACCACTATCTATATGTATATGTCTATTAAGCTTAGATTTAAAAGAAATGAAAAAACTTACAAAAGAACCTATTATAGCATTAATATCTGCGATATTATCAGTTTGTATAATGGCATTTATATTTGGCTTAGTATTTGCAGGAAAAATAGACGAAGGATGGAAAGTAGCAGGAATGTTTGTTGGAACATATACTGGAGGAAGTGCCAACCTTACAGCTATAGCAGTTGGTCTTGATGCGGCTAGAGAAACAATAGCAGCAGCAAATGCAGCAGACTATGTAATAGGTATACCAACACTAGTGTTTATGTTTGCAGCGCCTGCTATATTAAAAAATTCAAAAAAATTCCAGAAATTCTGGCCATACCATCACACAGATGATGAATTATTAGGTGAAGGAGATCATACAGAATTAATGGCATCTAAAGAATGGAGTATACAAGATATAGCTTGGATGTTGTCTTTAGCATTTGCAGTATTTGCAGTAGCATCTTGGTTATCAGGAGTTCTATTTGGTGAGGGATTTAGAAGTGCAGGAAGAGTTATACTTATAACTACATTCTCTATAATACTAGCTCAGTTCCCACGGGTTAAAAGACTTAGAGGAAACTTTGACCTAGGTTTATATGTAGCACTTTTATTCTTAACAACAATAGGATTTGCGGTTAATCTAAAAGATTTCTTTGGATCAACTTTATATATAACAGTATTCTGTTTCTGTGTTGTTATAGGTTGCACAATACTACATTTAGTAATAACAAGAATATTCAAAATAAGATATGAATATGTATTATTATCAATAGTGGCAGCTATATCAGATGGGCCAACTGCTGCATTAGTAGCATCAAGTGCTCAATGGAAGAGTTTAATAAATATAGGACTTCTAATGGGAGTTATAGCGGGGGCATGTGGTAACTATGCCGGTATAACCGTCGCATATTTAATAAAGGGAACTTTAGGAATGTAATTGATTATAGGCAAAAGATTTTTAAATTTAAAAGTCTTTTGTCTTAATTAAATTTATTGTTAATTATTAGGAGGATAAGAATGAGAGAATATAAATTGTATATATCAGGAATACTATATGGATATGTTTCTTATGAGGGAGAAAAAGTATATTACAAAGAGTTAGATGTATATGAAAACAAATTTCTAGATAAAGTTGAATTGACAAAAGAAAAAAATTTAGAAATAACTGACTTTTGTAAGATAAATCTTCTTGAGTTAACAGATAAAATAGAATACTATGAAAAACACTTAGATGGAAAAAGAAAATTCCTTAGAACTAAATATGGTGAAACTTATGAGTTAGCAGAGGATAATTATTATATTCAGAGAAGAAAAAAATTCCCATTAAATGTATTAAAAAGAGATGGTGAAATAGTAGCTTTCTTATGCTCTAATAGAGAATATTCTTCTATATTAGTAAAAGAAGGTTATGAAGATATTACTCCATTAAAAGCTTGGAAAGAAATAAAAGAACCTATTCACCCTGTTAAATATGAGGGAATGTTTGATGTTGAGATGAGAGATGGTATAAAATTATCAACTGATGTATTTTTACCAGCAGATATAGAAGGAGATATTCCTGCTATATTAGTACGTACTCCTTATGGAAAAGAACTTAATAATCAGTCATATTTTAAATACGTTCAAAGAGGATATGCAGTAGTAATACAGGACGTAAGAGGTAGAAATTTAAGTGAGGGAGAATGGATGCCAAATTATACAGAAGTAGAGGATGGCGACGACACTATAACTTGGATAGCAAATAGACCTTGGTGTAATAAAAAAGTAGGTATGATAGGTGGATCTTATCTTGGATATGTTCAGTGGGCAGCTGCAGCTAGTGGAAATCCATATTTATCAGCGATGGTAAGTATAGTTTGTGCTGGAAGTGCATTTATGGACTTACCAAGAAGAGGAGGATGTTTAACATCTGGAATGTTAGCATGGGCATTCTCTGTATCTCAGAAAAAATTTAAACCTGAATTAATGGAAAGAGATGATTGGGAAGAAGTTTTAAATATAAGACCATTAGAAAATATACCAGAAAAAGCACTAGGATATAAAGTTGATTTCCTTGATAATTGGTTTAAAAATCAAGACTATTGTAAATTCTGGGCTGATTCTGATTGGCATGCAAGAAGTAAGAGAACAGTTATTCCTACATTAATAATGTCAGGTTGGTTTGATGATAATGGAATGGGAACAACACAAGCTTTAGATATAGTTAAAGATTTCCCAGTAGGAAAAAGAAAGGTTATATTAGGACCATGGCAGCATAGTGGTAATTCAAGATACGACTTACATGGGGTTGACTTTGGAGCAAATGCGCTTAGATTTGATATAGACCTTAACTTCTTAAAATGGTTTGACCTTCATTTAAAAGGAATAGAAAATGGAATAGATAAAACATCTCCAGTAGAATATTATACAGTAGGGGATAATGAATGGAAAACAGCTGAAAATTGGCCAGTTCCAGAAACTGAAAAGGTTGAATTGTTCTTAGATAGTAACGGAGATGCAAATACTTCTTATGGGGATGGTAAGATAGTATTTGAGAAACCAGAAGAAGAAAAAGCTGATGAGTACGAATATGATCCAAACAACCCATCTATACATATAATAGATATGTCAGAAAACGAAATAGAGGTTCCAGAGGATTATACAGAGGAAGAAAAACGAGATGATATGCTTTGCTATACAACTGATGTATTAGAAGAAGATTTTACAATAACAGGTGATATGGATGTTGAATTATATGTTTCTTCTGATGCTGTCGATACAGATTTTATAGTTAGGATAACTGATGTAGATGAAAATGGTAAATCTATAAAATTAGCGGATGGAATTCTTGGAGCAAAATATAGAAATAGTTTTGAACACCCTGAATTTATGGAAGAAGGGAAAGTATATAAATTAAACATACTTACAACTAAGATATCTAATACATTTAAAAAGGGACATAGAATAAGAGTTACAATAACTTCAAGTGCTAAAAACTTTATATTCCCAAATAGTAATACTAAAGATGGATTCAACAGTGAAACTTATGTTATAGCTAACAATAAAATTCATCATGGAGGAGCATACCCTTCAAAAGTAACTGTTAGAAAAGAAAAATAAGTATAATCACTATATTTTTTGTAAAGCGTTAAATATTATTATTTGACAAGGGAAAAGTCAGTGGATAAAATATCTACTGACTTTTCTAATATATAAAGTAATAAAAATATGATACCTAGAAAAAATTTTAAATGAATGTTTTTATTAAGAGATAATATAAAAATTTGTTGACAATAATACTTGCACGTGATAATATATACAAGTATGAGAATTAGATTCTCATTTCTCTGCTCTAAATAATTTAGAGCCGTTAAGTCCAAAGGGAGGTGAATTGTAGTGAGAGATTACGAATTAGTTTACGTTGTGAAACCAGTTCTAGATGAAGAAACTAGAGAAGGTGTACAGAACAAAATAAAAGAAATAATAGAAACTAATGGTGGTGAAGTAACTAAAGTTGACGCTTGGGGAAATAGAAAACTAGCTTACCCAATAGCTAAATTTACTGAAGGTTTCTACACATTAGTTAACTTCAAAGCTTCTGTAGAATTACCAAAAGAATTAGACAGAAACTTAAAAATAAACGAAAACGTAATAAGACACATGGTTGTTGTTTGTGACTAATCATATCTTATTTAAATAGGTGGTGTTTTTATGAATCAGGTTGTACTAGTAGGAAGACTTACTAAAGATCCAGAATTAAGATATATTCCAGGATCAGGAACACCAGTAGCCACATTTACTCTTGCAGTAAACAGAGATTTTACTAAAAGAGATGGCACAAGAGAAGCCGATTTTATTCCTATAGAAGTTATGGGAAAAGCTGCTGAGTTCTGCGCAAACTATCTTACAAAAGGTAGATTAGTAGCATGTAACGGGCAGATAAGAGTTGATAATTATCAAACTCAGACAGGCGAATGGAAGAACTTTACAAAAGTTAGCTGCAGACAGGTCGATGCACTTGAAAGCAAAAAAGCTGCTAGTGAAGGTGCTTACAATAATTTTGAGAATAATTACAGTAATAACATAAAAGAGAATCATAATGAACCAGCCTTTGAACCTAGTGGTCTGTCTTCAGACTTGGACCCAGAAGGTTTTGGAGCTGTGGACGATGACGACATACCATTTTAAAAAGGAGGGAAATTAGTCATGATGAACAAAAGAAGACGTAAGAAAAAAAGAGTTTGTCAGTTCTGCGCTGATAAAAACGCTAAAATAGATTACAAAGATACTCAGAGATTACAGAGATATGTTACTGAAAGAGGTAAAATATTACCAAGAAGAATATCAGGAACATGTGCTAAACATCAGAGAGAATTAACAAAAGCTATAAAAAGAGCTAGAAATATAGCACTTTTACCTTACACATTAGACTAGTAAATAATAACGGATAAAATCCTATCGAGCTGTGCTCGATAGGATTTTTTTCGTTATTAAACAAATTAATTTTGAATTGTGTATAATGTGTACTATATCATTAAAGACTTTTATATATATCTATTTGTGATATAATATTAATATTAGGGTATTAATAAAATATGCAAAATTAAACGCAAATTTATTAATTTAATCAAAAAGATTTAAATATATAATTGCTAATACGATTATATAAAACTACTAATAGATATGACAGGAGAGGGAAAATGAAAAAACAGAACCAAACGGTAACTGTGATGCTTATGACTGCTATAGCAATAGCTCTAGCTGTTGGAACAACTACTCTTACTACGGCATCAATGGCGATAATATTCACAGTGTGTATACCATTTGCGATAGTTGGAATGATATCTACTGAAAAACAGAGCATGGCTGCATTTGTTGTTTCAGTACTAGCTATATTTGGTTTAACAGATGTTAGGTACGCTATGGAAGTTGTTGTAACATTTGTCATCCCGTCTATTTTAGTTGGGCGACTTATCGACTCGGTAAGTGAAAAAGATGACGAAGAACGACAGGAACCAATCTATATGGGAATAATTATTTTCATTTTATCGACAATAGCATACGTTATAATAGCTAAATATATGATGAATATAGATGTTGTAAAACAGCTTACTGATACATTTGCCAAAATATCAAAGACGCGGCTAGAAAATATGCCAAAAGAACAGTTAAATATTCTTGGAAGTGTAACGGCTACAGAGCTTACGGATATGTTTAGAAATATGATAGTTTCATTATTATTTATTCAGTCTGGAATATGTGTATTCTTTACATATTTCTTAGGTGGAGCAATAGCTAAAAGAATAACAGATAAGAACTTAAATAGAATAAGAATGTCTGGTTTTTATTTACCAGGAAATGCAGTGGTTATAACATTTGTTATATACCTTGCAGTATTTGGGCTTTCATATATGGATACAGGTCTAAATACTACTGTTATAATGGGAAATTTACAGATAGTATTTAATATAATGTTTATGATGCAAGGAATTTCTGTATGTATATACTTTATAAAGACTAGAATTGTTCAAGGAAGAGGGGGAATAATATTCCCAGTTATATTGATTGTTACTCTAGGAGTGATGGGTGGAGGTACACTCATAGCTCTACTAGGTATGCTTGATTGTATTATGGATTTTAGAAAGATTAAACCTAAAATGAGAAAATCCATATAGGAGGATTGAAATGAACGTAAAGCCAAATTTAGATAGAAGTAACCGAGAAAATATAATATATCTGGTTATAATGCTTATTGGAGGAGCAGCTCTTTTATATTATAATGCATTAGCTGGAATTGGATTTATAGCTGTATCGGGGATAGTATTCTACCTTAATTTAAAAAATAATGAATCAAAAAAAATAGAATGGATGAGATATGTTGAAAATCTATCTTTAAATATGGATAAAATCGCTAAAAAGGCGATAAGATACCTACCAATACCTATGTGTGTAATAGAATTTAATGGGAAAATAACTATGCACAATGATAAATTCTCAGAAATCATAGGTAGAGATAGATTGCTAGATGAAAATATTAAAGATGTTGTAGGGGAAATTGATTTAACAAAAGTGTTAAACGATGAAAACGAAATGTACTCTGAAATAGAATACAAAGATAAAAGATACAGCATCGTATATAGAGTAATAAAAAATAGAACAAATTCAGATGTAGATTATATGATGGTTCTTTATTGGTTAGATAAAACAGATTATTTAAATCTTAAAGAAAAATATATAAACGAAAAAACAGTTATAGGAATTATAGAGGTAGACGGATACGAAGAAGTTATTAAAAGTGCAGATGAAGAAAATAGACCTTTAATAACTGCCGATATAGAAAGAGTACTGTCTACATTTGAAACCGAGTCAAAAGCAGCTATGAAGAGGGTATCTAAGGATAAATTCTTTTTAGTTATGAATAGAGAAGAGCTTAAAAAAATAGAGCTAGATAAGTTTGAAATACTAGATAAAATTAGACATATAGACCATGGAAATACACTTCCAGTAACGATAAGTATGGGTGTTGGTATAGATGGAGAAACTATAAACGATAATTTCAAAATGGCAGTTGGAGCCTTAGACTTAGCACTTGGTAGAGGTGGAGATCAGGTTGTTGTAAAAACTAAAGATAATTTCTCATTCTACGGAGGAAAATCTAAAGCTGTAGAAAAGAAAACAAAAGTTAAATCAAGACTTATCGGTCATGCTCTAAGAGAAATTATAAACCAGAGTGAAGATGTTCTAATAATGGGCCATAGATACCCTGATATGGATGCTATGGGGGCTGCAGTTGGAATATACGACCTTTGCAAAGCTTGTGGTAAGGAATCTAATATAGTATTAGAAAATCTAAATGACTCTATAGAAATTTTTGCTAAAAAGATAAAAAAAGATAAATACTACAAAGGCATTTTTATAAATCACGAAACAGCTATAGAAAGATGTAAAGAGGACACGTTAGTTATAGTTTTAGATACTCATAGACCAAACTTTACAGAGTGTCCTAAGCTTCTGGAAATATCAGACAAAGTTGTAGTTATAGACCACCATAGAAGAGGGGTAGAGTTTATAAGTGATGCTGTCCTATTATTCCATGAAATATATGTATCTTCTACTTGTGAGATGGTTACAGAGCTTATTCAGTATATGGATGAAAATATAAAAATAAATAAAATGACTGCAGAAGGATTATTAGCCGGTATAAACTTAGACACTAAAAACTTTGCTTTTAAAACTGGTGTAAGAACATTTGAAGCGGCATCTTATTTAAGAAAAATTGGAGCAGATACAATAGAAGTTAAAAAGCTGTTCAATGCAGATATCAGCGACTTTACGACTAAAGCAGAAATTATTCAAAATACAAAAATTATAAATAATAGAATTTGTATCGGATATACTTCTTCAGAAATTGACAATGTAAATGTAATTATAGCCAAAGCAGCTGATGAGCTTTTAAACATCAGACAGGTAGAGGCTTCATTTGTACTAGGTCAAAAGGATGGAAAAGTATTCATTAGTGCTAGATCTTTAGGAGATATAAATGTACATGTAATGATGGAAAAATTAGGCGGTGGCGGTCATATAGACATAGCTGGTGCACAGCTTAAAAACGTATCTCTTAAAAAAGCATACAATATGGTACATGAAATAATAGAAGAATTCTTAGAGGAGGATAAATAGATGAAAGTAATATTATTAAAAGACGTAAAAGGTACAGGTAAAAAAGGAGAAATGAAAGAAGTTAGTGATGGTTACGCAAGAAACTTCCTATTCCCTAAAAAAATGGCTGTACAGGCAGATGCAGGAAATATAAAAGAATTAAAAGAAAAACAGAAATCACAGGAATTCCACGCTCAGAAAGAATATGATGAAGCAGTACTTCTTGGAAAACAGATGGAAGAAATAAATATAGAAATATACACTAAAGCTGGTGATGGCGGAAGATTATTTGGATCAATAACTTCTAAAGAAATAGCTGAACAGCTTAAAAAACAGAAGGGTATAACTATAGACAAAAGAAAAATAAATCTTGATGAACCAATAAGAGTTTTAGGATCAAGAAGAGTAGAAATAAAAATACATCCAAAAGTAACTACTAACATAAGAGTAGATGTTAAAGAAAAAAATAAATAAGATAGGGTAGAGAAATGGGAGATATAACCAGAATACCACCTCATAGTGTCGAATCAGAGCAGTCTATTTTAGGTTCAATACTGCTTGATAAAGACGCTATAATAACAGTAGCGGAGACAATTACTCCGAGCGACTTCTATAAAGATGCTCATAGAGTTATATACGAAAGTATGATGGCTCTTAATAATAAAAATGAACCTATTGATATGGTAACATTAACAGATGAGCTTAGAAAAAGAGGCTACCTAGATGATATAGGTGGTGTAACATACTTAACAAGTTTATCTACAATAGTTCCTACAACATCAAATGTAAAATACTATGCAGACATAGTAAAAGAAAAATCAGTACTTCGCCAGCTTATAAAAGCTTCTAACGACATAATAAATTTAGGCTATGGAAGTGGAGAAAGCGCTGAGAATGTATTAGATTTTGCGGAAAAGAAAATATTTGATATTTCTCAGGAAAGAACAAATGATGATTTTAAGCCGATAAATCAAGTTCTTATGGATACATACGATATGATAGAGTCTATATACTCTAATAAGAGCGATGTAACTGGAGTAACTACAGGGTTTAAGGATTTAAACAAAAAGATAAATGGACTACAGAGAACAGACTTAATACTAGTGGCAGCAAGACCTGCTATGGGTAAAACTGCATTTGCACTTAACTTAGTACAAAATGCAGCTATAAAAGGAAATGCTTCAGTTGCTGTATTCAGTTTGGAAATGTCTAAGGAGCAGCTTGCTCAGAGAATGATTGCAGCTCAGTCAAATGTAGAGCTTAAGAAAATGAAAACAGGTACATTAAACGATGCAGACTGGCCTAGGATAATAAGTGCAATGGCGGTTATGTCAGATGCAAAAATATTTATAGATGATACACCAGGTATAAAGATAAATGAACTTAGATCTAAGTGTAGAAAACTAAAAATGGAGCAGGGACTTGATTTAGTTATGATAGACTACCTTCAGCTTATGGAAAGTGATTCTAAGAATGAAAGTAGACAGCAAGAGATATCAAAAATATCTAGATCTCTAAAAATATTAGCAAAAGAATTAGATTGCCCTGTTGTTGCATTATCACAGTTATCTAGAGCACCTGAACAGAGAGCAGATCATAGACCAGTTCTTTCGGATTTAAGGGAATCTGGGGCGATAGAGCAGGATGCGGATATAGTAATGTTCCTTTATAGAGATGAATATTATCATTCAGATTCAGAGAAAAAAGACTTAGCAGAAGTAATAATTGCTAAAAATAGACATGGAGAAACAGGTTCTGTTGAGCTTGTTTGGATGGGTTCTATACAGCGTTTTGGCGATAAAGTTAAAGATTTATAATTTTTTATATCCACAGAATATAGGTTCGTAAGCCTTGAATTCTGTGGATATTTTTTTAATTTATATAAGGAATGTTGAAAAATAAACAAATAAGATATCAACAATATCCACAAGTGAATTGTTGATAAGTGTTGATAACTTTTTTGAATAAATTTATGCAAAAAAAATTAAAAAAAGTGTTGACGAGAAGGGTCATTATAGATATAATATTACTTGTGGTTGAGGGAACACATTAAAAACCTTCAAAAATACAGGATGTGGTCTATTAGCTCAGTCGGTAGAGCACTTGACTTTTAATCAAGGTGTCCCGCGTTCGAATCGCGGATAGATCACCACTTCAAGGCCCGTTGGTCAAGCGGTTAAGACACCACCCTTTCACGGTGGTAACAGGGGTTCGATTCCCCTACGGGTCACCATCTTTTTTATTAATATTTTAGTGTGGGGTTATAGCTCAGCTGGGAGAGCATCTGCCTTACAAGCAGGGGGTCACAGGTTCGAGCCCTGTTAACCCCACCATTAAAACTGAACACGCTGGTGTGGCTCAATTGGTAGAGCAGCTGACTTGTAATCAGCAGGTTGTAGGTTCGAGTCCTATCACCAGCTCCATATATACTTTAAATCTGGATGCTTAGGCCGGATTTTTTTTTACCCATTTTTAAATAATTTTGTTATTGAGAAAATTAAACAACTAAATGGAAATGACAATCATTTACAGCTATATAAAGGTGTGGTATTATAATAATTAGGAAAGCAAATACCCCCATTTGTCTGCAGGGGATGAGTATATAAATTAGCACTTTATATATTGCCATTAGTATTTGTGCCGATTAAAAACACACTACTTCTTAAAATAGATACTATCGTATTTTTTACGGTGGTATCTTTTTTTTTGGAAATTGAGAAAAAAGATAAATTAATGCTAATGAAAATCATTTACAGAGAAAAGAGATATATGATATATTATATTCAGGCTTAAAAATTATCGCGGCAAAATTTAATTTTTAAGGAGAAGAAAAATGGCAAAAATGATGGGACCAAGATTCAAACAGTGTAGAAGACTTGGATTAAATGTATGTGGACATCCAAAAGCAATGGATAGAGCAGAAAGAGGAACTTCAAGAGCGGATAAGAAATTATCTCCATATGGAACACAGCTACTTGAAAAACAGAGATTAAAAGCTTACTATGGTGTACTAGAAAAGCAGTTTGCAAACTATGTACACAAAGCAGAAAAATCAAAGGAGTCAACAGGTACTGTACTTGTTCAGCTATTAGAATGTAGATTAGACAATATAGTATACAGACTAGGGCTTGCATCTTCCATAAGACAAGCACGTCAGATGGTTGTACATGGTCATATTTTGGTTAATGGTAAAAAAGTAGACAGACCTTCTTTTGCTTTAAATGTAGGCGATGTAGTATCTTTGAGAGAAAAATCTCAGTCTAATGCAATGTTTAAAGAGAATTTTGAAAACAGCGAATTAAACACACTTCCTTATATCGAAAAAAATATGGAAAAATTCTCTGGTACGCTAATTAAAAGGCCTGAAAGAAATGAAATACCAATAGAGATTAACGAAATCCTAGTGGTAGAGTACTACTCAAAATTATAATCATTCTACAAATGGAGGATATCGCATATGTATTTATGCGATGTCCTTCTTTTTTGTGATATAATGAAAAAAATATTAATTATTGGAGGATAGGTTATGAAAGTTACATTTTTAGGTCATTCAGTAGTATTAATAGAAAAAGATGGATTTAAAGCAATTGTAGATCCATTTATAACAGGAAATGGACTATGTCCAATAAAAGCCGAAGAATTAAATGATTTGACTCATATATTTATAACACATGGACATTCAGACCATATGGGAGATTGTATTGAGCTTGCTAAAAAATGTGATGCTACAGTAATTGCAAATCATGAGATAGCTCACTACTTAACTAAAAAAGGATTAGATGTACATTCTATGCATATCGGTGGAAAATTTAATTTTGATTTTGGAACAGTAAAAATGACTCCAGCGCTTCATGGTTCAGGAATAGAAGAGGGAGATGATATGCTTTATGGAGGAAATCCTTGTGGTTTTTTAATAGAAATAGATGGCAAAAAAATATACCATGCTGGAGATACAGGACTTACAATGGATATGAAACTTCTTGAAGATGAGCATATTGACTTAGCATTTCTTCCAATAGGTGGTAACTTTACAATGGATGTAAAAGATGCAGCAAGAGCATGTGAATTTATCAAACCAGATAGAGTAGTACCAATGCACTACGATACTTTTGATTTAATAAAAGCAGATCCTAAAAAATTCAAAAAAAGAGCAGAGTATGTAGAGGTAGTTATATTAAATCCTGAAGATTCTGTAATATTATAAATAAAAAAAGACATCGCGATATTTTATGTGATGTCTTTTTTTGTACATTGATTCATATAGTAAATATAGAAAATAATTATAAATTTCTTGCTGATTTAGTATAACTTATTAATTAAGTTGTTATCTAGGTAAGATAAGTATAAAAAAGTAAAATTTAGAATTTATAGAAAAAAAGAAAGCAAATCATTTAGTAATTAGAGTTAAATGATTATAGAAAAAAATAATAAATTTTATTTATATATAAAAAAAAACGATTGTACATTTAAAAATGTTTATGCTAACATAATAAAGATGTTAAATATTAAATGAGGTGAGAAAAAATGGAAAGCAAAAAAAGTATGATTATTGCAGTTATTGAAGCAATTCACGCGATAGCGTTGATATTAACTGTAAAAGTATTTGCGCCGGTTTGTATAGGTATGGTGGAAACAGCAGCTGGTAAGCAGATACCAATGAGATGCCACTATACAAGTCAGGCACTAGTATTTTTAGGAATTATTCTTCTTGTAAATGCACTTGTATATGCGGTTAGAAAAGATGCTGTTACAAGTGGAGTAATAGCAGCTGTAGCTTCTATATTAGCTATATTATCATTAAGCTCTACATTAGGTATGGGAGTTTGTATGAATCCAGAAATGGCTTGTAACTTTACAGCTCCAATAGTTAAAGTTATAGGAGCAATAGGGGTACTAATAGGAATAGTTTCTATATACTTAGGAATAAAAAGTTCAAAATAATATTTAAGAGGATTAAAGATGAAAAAGGATAAAAAACTAAGTACACTGAACATGGCTGTTCAGAATTTAAAAGCAAAAAAATTACGTACTGGGTTCATGATGTTCTTTGTAATATTAATGTCAGCTACTGTATTTTTCAGTACAGTTTTAATGAGCAATCTTAAACGGGGAATTAAAAACACAACTGAAAGAGCTGGAGCAGATATGATAGTTATACCAAACAAAGGTACTGAAGATATAAGAGATTCACTATTTGCAGGAACACCATGCTCTGTTTTCTTTGATAAATCATGGGAAAAAGAAGTAGCAAAGGTTAAAGGCGTTGAAAGAGTATCAGCTCAGATATACGCAGGTACACTTTCTGCTTCATGTTGTGATCTTCCAGTACAGATGATAGTATTCAATCCAGAAACTGACTTCGTTGTTCAACCATGGTTAAAAGATCAGGACGCAGTTAAACTTAAAAAGGGAGAAATTCTAGTTGGAAATAGGGTCCAGGCTGAACCTGGAGAAAAATTAAGACTTTACGCTACAGAATTTGATGTTGCAAGAAAATTAGAAAGAACAGGTATGGGGTACGATATTTCTGTATTTATGACATTTGATACATTCTGCAAGCTTAAAGACTCAGAAACAGCTAGAGCAAATCTTCCGATGGATGACATAGAAAATAAAATATCTATGCTTATGGTTGATACAGACAATAACTTAGAAGGTATAGATTTCTTCAACTTGAAAAAAGACATAGAAAATGCTGGAACAAGTGGAGAAGAAATTTATATAGGTACAGCTGACGAGCTACTAAGTGGAATATCAGAACAGGTTAAAAACCTATCTGGATACGGAAATATTTTAATTTATATTTCTCTAATATCAACTTGTCTAGCATTAATAAGTATATTTGTTCTTACAATAAATGAAAGAAGATACGAATTTGGCGTGCTATATGCACTTGGAGCTAGAAAGAAACAGATGAGAAATATAATCTTATCTGAAGCACTTATAATAAGTGGAATAGGTGGTGTAGTAGGAACACTACTAACATACAGCCTAATAACAGTATTTAAAGATGTTATAAGTATAAGGCTGAACATACCATTCTTAGATGTAGGATTTGCAAATACTATGCCGATTGCGCTTTTATGTATTGCAATAGCACTTATAACTGGTATTGTTGCAGCAATATGTTCATCTTATCAGATTAGTAAAGGTGAAGTATATCGTTTACTTAGGGAGAATGAATAAATGATTGAAGTAAAGAACCTAACAAAGAAATTTACAAGAAACTCAACAGAGTTTGATGCAGTTCACGATGTATCACTTGAAGTAAAAAGTGGTGAATTTGCAGCTATAATAGGGCACTCTGGAAGTGGTAAAACAACACTTTTCAATATGATAGCAGGTCTAATAAGCCCTACTTCAGGAAAAGTATTCATAGATGGTGAAGAAATTACAGTTATGGAAGAAAATGAAAAAGCTGTATTTAGAAATAATAATATGGGATATGTTCTACAGGGACAGAGCTTACTTAGCAATTTCACAATCTTAGATAATATATGCATGCCTGCATATTTATCTCCAAATGTAGATGATTTTAAAGATAGAGCTTTAGAATTATTAAAGCAGATTGGACTAGAAGAATTTGCAAATGAGTACCCATCAAACCTTTCAGGTGGTGAAATTCGTAGGGTTTCTATAGTTCGTGCAATGATAAATAATCCAAAAGTTATAGTTGCCGACGAGCCTACAAGTAACCTAGACCCTGAAAACTCAAAAAAAGTTATGCAGATGCTAAGTGATATAAGTAAGTCTGGAACTACTGTATTACTAAGTACTCATGAATTAGAATATTTAAGCTACGTTGATACTGTATTTAAAATGGATCATGGAGTTTTAGAAGTATAATAAAAAAGCTGTCGTAAAATCAATTACGGCAGCTTTTTTCTATTTAAAGATTTTAATAAATTTTAAATTATCTACACTTCCCATCTCAAGTCGTTTCCTAAGAATTCTAAAATTCTAAAGTTACCAACAATTCTAGAGAAGGTTCTCTGAGAATATAACTCAACTATTTTGCTAGAGTCCAAATTTGTAGATATGATAATCTTCTTGCCGGCAAGAAGTCTAGTATTAACTATATTAAAAATCTCTCCACTAGAGAATGAGTTATTTAATTCTGTCCCTAAATCGTCTATAATTAACAAATCACAGTCGAAAAGATTTTTATAGTTTTCGTCGTTGATTCTAGAATCCTCATCTTTTCTAAACTTATAGTTTTCTAAAATCTCAAGTATTCTAAATGCAGTCTGGTATATAACACTGTAACCTTGATCTAGCAAAGCTTTGGCGATACAGTTGCACATGTATGTTTTTCCTAACCCTGTTGCACCATGGAAAAATAGATTTGAATTGTTGTCTTGCGCAAACTCATTAACAAAAGAATCGCATACAGATAAAATCTTCAGTATATTTTGCTTTGGAGATATATTCTTTCCTTCAATTATCTCATCAGAGAATATACTCAAATCAAAGTTATCGAAGTTTTCTTTTTCTAAAACTCTACTTAAATTTGACATTTTATAGGCTTCGTTTATTATTGCCTGTTTAAGACAAGTACATTTCTTACCTCCACCTAAAAATCCGGTATCCTTACATTTTGGACAGCTGTACTGCATTTCAAGGTAGTTTTCTGGTATTCCATTTTCGGCTAAAATCTGTTTTTTTCGATTAACAAGTTCTTCCATTTCACGCTTACATTCATAGACGATTTCTTCTCTTGCCTTAGTGTCTTTTAAAACAGCCTTTGTAAGTCTAAGACCAGACATGGAAATTTCATCATCTATTTTCTTTATTTCAGGAAGAGATTCATAAATAGACTGTTTTCTTTTTTCTAGTTTTTCTTCATTATCATCTCTTTTTCTTTGATATTTTAAGAGAATATCTCTAATTTTTTCCTCTTTCATACAAATTCATCCTTTCTAAAGATAAAGCTACTTAAATTTCTTTTCCTGGCTTTTTCTAATTTTCTCTTCAAGTTGCTCAGGAGTGTACTTAGTAACAGTTTCTTCAAAGTTTTTAAATTTATTATAGCTTGTAGGAGCTTTTGATGTAGTTTTAGCATATGAGCGAGTGACCTTTTTGCTGTTTTGCTCCTTTTGTTTTTCAAGTTCTTTTTCTTTTTCCTTCCGCTTAAACTCTTCAACGGCTTTAAGCTCGGCAAGTGTGTGTATTTCTTCATTTGCCCAGTTTTTGACTATTCCGTTTATATATGAGATAGAAGGAGTGGTAACATTTTTAGATTTTGAACAAGCCTCTAAAACTAGCTCAATATCGGCATTATATACGTCAAACCAAGTATCCATTGCCTCTTTTTCGGCGCGAGTAGGCTCTCTTCTAAATCCAAGCTCATTGAAAACAATGCGGTACATTGAATATCTCTGACTTCTTTCAGCAAAACTATCCTCAACATCTTTAACTGTATAAAGGTTAGAATCGTACCAATTCCTAATAATAGCTTCGACGTATTTTAAAGGTTTAACAGCACCAGTCTGATCTTTTGCGTGCTGATATGCACATATAATCATATCATCACTCATATTATACTTATCCATAATTTCCATTATAGATATTTTTTCTGTAGCTTCTAAATATCTACCTATAATTTTGTTTATCTCATTAAACATTTTACGTACTTTAGGATTTGAATTTCTATCTACTACACCATCTGCACTAGATGAAACAGATTCCTTTGGTTTAGACGTATTTCTTAGATAAAGAGCATCCAAATCCATAAACTCTACAGAAAAATTAAACTCATCGTCCAAATCTTCAGAGTGTATCTTTATAAGCCCTGCACTTTCCCAAAATTTCCAAGCATTGACTACATCAGAAAGTGGGATGTTTAGATTTTGGGCGATTGATGAATTGTCAAAACGTGGATTAGAGTGGATGTCTGTGGCCATTCTATAACCAAGTAAATATACCTTAACAGCTAATCCATCAGCCATCGGCATAAATATATCGATAAAAACATTGGATATTATAGTCGATCCAAAGTTAGTTGCATTTTCTTCTATAAAAAACATTACATCACCTCAAGAATAATTATATCATACAAAAAAGAAACGCATAGAATAATGTTAATTGGAAATAATAAAAAATATTGAGATTTTACAAACTTAAAATGTAAATAAAAAATTATATTTTGCAAGTTATACCAATAAAATAGCAAGCTGTACCAAGTGTATTGTTTTTAAAAATATATGGAATATAATGAAATTAAAGAAGAAGATAGAGATACATAGGGGGTGTATAAAATGAAGGAAAGAAGAAAAATAGATTTATTTGGAGCAATAACAATGTTGGTAATTTCTATGGCTGCATTCTATTTAAAGAATAGTGTAGGAGCAGAAATGATAGGATTACCTTTAGAAAGTTTTGTATATGTAGGAATAGGAATTTTCATTTTAGGTTTAATCTACACAATAATGGAAACAAAGATGCAACTTCCTTACTTCTACGGAAGAAGCCAAAGTGGTGGTTCTAACGCCAATTCATTTGTAGTTATGGGTATTGGAGCAGGATTAATAGGAAGTAGTATAGCAAGTGCAGTTGTTATAACTCTTGTTCTTATAGCTGTAGCTGTAGCGATTAGAATGTTTATGGATAAGAGATACAAAGAGAAGAATGAAATAAGGTCAAAAAATTGAAATAAAAGTGTGTTGTTATATTTGGAAAAGTACCTATAGAGTAGATGATTATATCTATATCTGTAGGTGCTTTTTTATATGAATTTAAAAGAACTGAGATTAATTTTTTAGAAACATATTAACTATAGTAACTGATATTATATAATTAAGTTAATAAATGGAGTGAGGTGAAACACTATGCAGGAATCAATAACGGAAATAATTAGAGTATGCGTAGGTTCTTTTTTAGTAATATACGGATACGTTATGTCGATAATAGAGAGGTATTTAGGGATGCCATTTTTTGGATCAAGATATCAACCAAAAGGAGTAATTAATGGATTTGTTGCTACACTTGCTGGTGCAGTTTTAATGTCTATAACCGTTCAGAGATTTTTCTTAATAGGTTTACCTTTAATTGTGATAAATGGGCTGCTTCAAAAGATAATACACGAGCATTTAAAAAAGAAAGCAAAACATTTTATCGGAAAAGAAGGGAAAGCTACAACAGATATGAAGAGAAAGTGCAAGGGATTTGTAGATTTCAATGGAGAAAGAGCTAAAGTTTTTCCAGAGGAAGAGGATATACAAGTAGGTGAAATGGTATATGTATCGGATGTAGATGGAAGTATGATTATGGTAAAAAAATTAAAATAAAGAAGGTGTCATTGTATAGATTTAAAATCTGTATAATGACACCTTTTATTTTTCTAGAAAGTAGTTATCTTATTAAAAGGAAATAACCTAATAACAACTTTTCCTAATATATCAGATTTATTTATTGTCCCTAAAGATATTGCTCGGCTATCCTGACTTTCAAGCCTATTATCTCCCATAACAAAAACTTCATTTTCTGGAACAATAATATCAACTGATCCGTCTGTATATGAATCTTTTATATAGTTTTCATTTAACTTTTTATCATTTAAATATACAGAACCATTTTTTATAACAATATGGTCGTTAGGTAATCCAATTACTCTTTTTACAATTTTTTTACTTTTACCATCATCAGATAGATTGTCAGTTTCAGCAACTATAATATCGCCTTTTGAAGGATATGTAATCTTATAGCCTAGTTTAGAAACTATTAAATAATTTCCATCTTCAAGAGTAGGCAACATAGAACGCCCATCAACAACAACAGGTTGTATAACTACAGATACTAACAAAGCAATTATTATTGCTGTTAAAATAGTTTTAATCCATTCTTTAACTGTATTTTTCATAGTTTTTTATTCCTACCTATTAAAAAGTTTATAATTAATTATACAATATATTATAATATTAATATATATTTTTAGGATAATTTATATTATGGTATAGGAATTAGAATTTTAGCAGAGAACACATCTTTATCATATTCAATAACAAGCTCTCCATCGTATTTATCTAAAGTTCTCTTAACACTCTTTAATCCCAATCCATGTAGAGATTTATTTTTCTTAGTAGTATTTAAATTATCACCTGTGGAACTAATCTCGCCATTTGTAGTATTTGTAAGTTTCACGACAAACAACGAATCTATAGCGATTCCCCTAAGAATTATACTTGTTTCCTTGTTTTTAATCTTCAAACATGACTCAATAGCATTATCTAAAAGGTTTGAAAAAATAGTACAAATATCCTCGTCCTCAATAAATCCACATTTTTTGAAATTAATATCACAGATAAATTTAATCCTATTCTGTAGACATATAGTATTTTTCTCGTGCAGCAAAGTATCTAAAATAACATTACCTGTATTAAACTTATTGCTGTACTCGTCTAAAAGCAGCTCTACTTTTTCTATATATTCATCAGACTTATGATCATCACTATACTTCATGCAGATTATATGATTTTTCATATCGTGGTATAACTCACGAGATTTTTCCTGATTTTTATGCAGCATATCCATATAGAAGTCCTGTTTTTTGTTCTTAGAATTAAAGAATATTACAAGCAAAACTGAAAAATTAGCTACAACTATCAAAAGCAAAGTTAAAATAAAAATATTGGAATTACCCAAAGAATTTTTGCTCCTTAATTCATTCATTACATTAGCCAAAATGAAAAAATAAACTGTGTTAGTAGCCACTGGAACTACAAGATAGTTTATGTATTTTTTCCAAGAACCTTTGTTTTTATACAGATACTTATACGATAGAAAAATGTATATATAAAAGCATAGAATTAGGATAATTTTTTCAACTAATATAGAAATATATTGGTAATTGTTTTGGCTTATTACTCCTTCAAAGAACATAAAATCGTAAATACTATCTGTAATTTTAAACCCTATGTAATATGTAATCATTAAAAAAGTCCAATATAAAGCAGAAATTAAAAAGCTTTTTAATGGTTTAATATCATATTCTATACTAGAGAATATAAACGAAAGAGCAGCTATAACCACAAATATTATATTTGGACTTACACCTAAATAAAAGCTAGTTGATATTACAACTACGGTTATTACAAAGGGAAGATAGTATAAATTTATTCTCTTTGAAGAAAGAGAGTCGTAAACCTTCTTTTGCAGAAATACATCGATAACAAATGAAAAAAGACTTATCACTTGAAGAATTGTTAATGTTTTTAGCATAGGAAATCTCCAAGATGAGAGGCTAAAGCAATTTTAAACTCTTTGTACTTAGGTCTACTAATAGGAATTTTGAAATCCTTGATAGTTACAAAATGTTGGTCTATATGGCTAACCTTATCTAAATTTACAAGATAGCTATTATGACACTTGAAGAAATTCTTTCCGTTTAACATATCCTCTAGGCTTTTTAGACTCATCTTTATCGAATATTTCTCTGATTCTGTGTATATAGTAATCTCTTTTCTAATAACCTCGACATATAAAATATCATCTGTATTTAAAACTATCATATCCGATTTATTTTTTAGGCAGATTTTTTTATTTCTGCTATTTAACTCATTTATACATAGTTCAAGATAATTAAATAATAGATTTTTATCTATTGGCTTTAGAAGGTATCTAAAAGCTCTGACTTCATAAGCTTCAAATACATATTCTTGAAGTGCAGTAGTAAAAATTATCTCTACATTTTTATCGATTTCACGAATTTTTCTAGCAGTATCCATTCCAGATAATTTACTCATTTTTATATCTAAGAAAATAATATCTGTATCTTTATAATCGCTTAGAAGTTCTTCTCCAGATGAAAATTTTTGGATAGAGTAATCTATATTTATGCTATTTAATTTTTCTTTAATCATTTTTTCTAGTTCGTCAGCTTGAATTTTTTCATCCTCACATATTGAAATATTAAGCATAACTCTCTCCTTAAAAAATTAATTCTTCTTTACTAATTATATCATTTGTAGACTAAAGATGGTATTATGTATAGATATCAAATGAAGTAAAATATAAGGGATAAAATTTTTCAAAAATGGGTATAAATAAAAGGCAAAACAAGCGAGCAAAAAAGTTGTAAAATTGGTATAATAAATAGGCGTGGAAAAAGATGAGAGGTGAGTAAATGATAAAATATTGTTCAGTTGGCAGCGGAAGTTGTGGTAACTGTCATTTTGTTGGATATAAAGATACAAATATTTTAATAGATGCAGGACTTAGTGGAAAGAGAATAACGGATGGGATAAAGGATATTGGAGAAAATCCAGACAACCTAAAAGGAATATTTATCACACATGAGCATATAGATCATATTCGTGGAGCAGGAATAGTTTCAAGAAAATTTAATATACCTATATTTGCAAATGTGGAAACATGGAGAGCTATGAAGGACAAGCTTGGAAAGATAGAGAGCAGCAATATGGTAGTATTTGAAAATGATAAAAACTATGCTATTGGTGATATAATAATAAGACCTTTTTCAATAGAGCACGATGCTGCAAACCCTGTTGGATACAATCTTTGTGCAAAGGGTGGAAGTGAAAAAATGTCGATAGCTACAGATATAGGGACAATAACTGAAAATGTTAGAAAAAATCTGTATAAGTCTAAATTAGTTGTCCTTGAGTCTAATTACGATAAGAATATGCTTTTAGCAGGTTCATATTCTTATGCATTAAAGAGAAGGGTAATGTCTGAGGTAGGACATCTTTCTAATGATGAGGCTGGAAAATTCTGTGTGGACTTAATAAAGAATGGAACGGAGAGAATTCTTTTAGCACATTTGAGCAAAGAAAATAACTTCCCTGAATTGGCTTACGAAACATCAAAGGGAATACTTACTCAGAATAATTTTATCGTTGGACAGGATATAAAATTGGATGTACTTTTAAGAAATGATATTTCTGATGTGTACAAGGTAAATCCTTAATTTAAAAGGAAGGTAATAGTATGAATATAAATGTAATCGGAGTAGGAAAGATTAAAGAAAAATATTTAAAGCTAGGGATAGATGAGTTTAAAAAGAGATTATCAAAATACTGTAAGCTAGATATAATCGAGCTTGATGACGAAAAAGCTCCAGAAAAACTTAGCGAAAAAGAGATGATAATGGTTAAGGAAAAAGAGGGTAAAAAGATACTTTCTAAGATAAAAGACACTAGCTACGTAATTGCACTTGCAATAGATGGTAAAAATCTATCTTCTGAGGAACTTGCTGATAAGATGAGTGATTTAGCAGTTAGAGGAAACAGCAATATTACTTTTGTAATAGGTGGATCACTTGGGCTTTCTGATGAGGTGCTAGATAGAGCAGATTATAAGTTATCTTTTTCTAAGATGACATTCCCACACCAGCTTATGAGATTGATTCTTTTGGAGCAGGTGTATAGAGCGTATAGAATAAATAATAATGAACCGTATCACAAGTAAGGTAGCGCGGATGATAAGAGTAAAAATTTAGATATATAATTTAGATCTTAGTTATACTTAAAAAATAATTAGTACGATAATATATGTATAGATAATATCGATAAAAGTATATTACTAAAAATTATAATTGTTAGTATGAGGAGTGATTATACATGGATATGCTTACCAATTTCAATAAAGTTATGGAGTATATAGAAATGCATTTAGAAGAAGAAATAGACTTTAATATGGTTTCAAAGATTGCAGGAGTATCTGAGTATCATTTTAGAAAGATGTTTTCGTATCTTTCAGGTATGACACTTTCGAGCTATATAAGAAAAAGAAGGCTATCTAAAGCAAGTTTTGATTTAATGCAAAAAGATATAAAAATAATTGATATAGCTATAAAATATGGATATGATTCAGCAGATGGATTTAGTAGGGCATTTAAAGAATGGTTTGGTGTGAATCCTTCAGAGATTAAAGATGCTAAGAATCTTAAAGTATTTCCTTGTATGACTTTTCAATTAACTATTAAAGGAGGAAGTAATATGAATTATCGTATTGAAAAAAAAGAAGCTTTTAAATTAGTAGGAGTTAAAGGTCAAGTTCCTATTGTGTTTGAAGGTATAAATCAAGAAATAATGAAAATAGCACAAAGTATAACAGAAGAACAAAGAAAATTATTACAATCATATAGAAATGAAGATGTTAAAACTGTTGTTAACGCTTCATTTGATTTTGATGATAAAAGGTATGAAGAAAAAGGTAACTTAAATCACTTAATTGGATCTATAACTACTCTAGATATAGATTTTGGTGAATTTGATGTTGTAGAAGTTCCTGCTTGTACTTGGGCAATTTTTTCTTGTAAAGGACCATTTCCAACTGTATTTCAAGATACATGGGGAAAAATTTTATCTGAATGGTTGCCATCTTCAAATTATGAATTAATAAACGTTCCAGAAATATCTTTCAATAGAGATATGTCAGATATGCAAAATGTTTATAGCGAAATTTGGATTGGGGTAAAAGAAAAGTAATTAGAACTGAAATTTTATTCTATATCACAGTTAAAGGTACCTTGAATAATTTAAGGTGCCTTTTGATACTTATTTAGAATAACTATTAAGGAACCGTATCACAAGTAAGTGCGAACTTTACCAAAATTGGATATATAAATGAAAGGTAGGTCTGCTTTAATTCTGCAATGAAACTCACAAAAATCTAAAATTTGAATTTTTGTAGGTTATTGTAGTTTTATTCATAGGTTCTTCGTTTTTCACCTATTTCAGCAAATTAGAATTTGTTTTTTCTAATCTATAGTATTGAAAGAAATTGTAAAACATTCCACAAATATATTTTTTATATTCATTTCAGATTTAGGTTAAAGTTAGTAGTTATTCTTTTGTGTATATAAGTTATTTGAAGTAATAAAGTTTCAATTGAATTTGGATAAATATGAATATAAAAGTATTGAAAAAAAATAAAAGTTTATATATAATGTAATTATACTAAAATATAAACATGAAAAATATAAATGTAAAGGAGATGTAAATATGCGCAAAGAGGTAGTTTTTAACTAAACTAACTGAATAAGGATTATTTTAAAAAGTATATGAAAAAAATCTTGGATAACTCAAGGTTTATTTGTGGTAGAAACAATTATTAATAATATTGATATTACCATGTCTATTTGTGTACTCTAAAAATAATCAGTATTATAATGAGCATATTACATCTTTATTTGAAGAATAGGAAAACTGTGTTCTAAACACGGTATTTTTATGCCTATTTTTACTATATTTATAGATATGATATAAGACTTTAATTTGCATAGCTTAATCATAAGTTATATAAATTAAAGTTGTATATTTCATGTTTATATTTAGGTTATATAATTATGAGGCTGTAAGTGAATTATGTTCACTTACAGCTTTTTTTATTTAAGGAGATTATTTTGATGATTTATATATTTAAATATGAAGATTATGAAAAACAAATAAATTTTTTTAAAAATACTAGGATGGTGATTATTAATGGTTAATAAACTTTCAGCATATAAAACTTATTTATTATTTTCAGCTATTACAGCAATGTGTTTTTCACTAGTAGCTACAGTTATGATAGTGTATCACATTGAAACGGTGCATTTAAATCCACTTCAGCTTATACTTGTTGGAACTACTTTAGAAGTAGCATGCTTTATATTTGAAATTCCTACAGGAATAGTTGCAGATGTGTACAGTCGTAAACTATCTATTGTTATTGGTGTAGTTTTAACAGGAGTGGGATTTATTTTAGAAGGTTCTATTTCTAGTTTCGTTTTCGTACTTGTAGCACAGATTGTATGGGGATTAGGTTCTACTTTTATTAGTGGATCTGTTGAAGCTTGGATTGCAGAAGAAGAGAAAGATAAAGATTTGGATAAAATTTATATAAAGGGAGCACAAGCAGGACAGATAGGATTGGTTATTGGAATAGTACTAAGCACTGTAATAGCTAATTTATCTGTAAGACTACCTATTATAGTTAGTGGAGTCTTATTTATAATTCTTGCATTATTTTTATGGTTATATATGCCAGAAAATAATTTTAAATCATCTGCTCCAGAGGATTTAAATACTTTTAAAAAGATGGGATATACCTTTAAATCTGGTCTTAAATTTATAAAAAATAAACCTATAATTATAATTTTGCTTTCAGTAACTTTATTTTATGGATTATCCAGTGAAGGTTATGATAGACTTTCTAATATGCATTTTTTACAAGATACTATGCTTCCTAAACTTGGAAACCTTAAACCAGTGACTTGGTTCGGAATTTTTGGAATTGCAGGAATGATATTGAGTGCTATAGTAATGCATTTTATGGAAAAGAAGCTTAAGGATGATGATAAGAATAAAAATGGAAAGCTGTTATTATGTATAAATATATTTTATATATCATTTATGTTCATATTTGCTATTACAAAAAGATTTAACTTAATGCTAATAGCTTATTTAGCGACAAGTACCTTTAGAACTATAAATGAACCTATATTTAGTGCATGGCTTAATGGACATATAGATGACAAGGCCAGATCTACTGTACTTTCTATAAATGGACAAATAAATTCCTTAGGTCAAATTTTAGGTGGACCAATTATAGGAATCATAGCTACAAATATTTCAGTGAGTATGGGTATAGCATGTACTTCGTTATTAGTAACACCGGTATTAGTGTTATATATTGTTGCTATGATAATGGATAAAAAGGTGGTTGATAGAGTTGGAGGTATTGATTATGAAGAAAATAATTAATATAGGAATCGTAGCACACGTGGATGCAGGAAAAACAACTATAACAGAAAACTTATTATATTATAGTGGAGCTATAAAATCAGTTGGAAGAGTTGATTTAGGCAATACACAGACGGATTCTATGGAGCTTGAGCGTAAGAGAGGGATTACCATTAAATCATCAACCATATCTTTTAATTGGAATAATGTCAAGGTTAATATTGTTGATACTCCAGGACATGTGGATTTTATTTCGGAAGTTGAACGTTCATTAAGTGTTTTAGATGGAGCGATACTAGTTATATCAGGAGTAGAGGGTATTCAGTCACAAACAAGAATATTATTTGAGACATTAAAGGAGTTAAACATTCCAACAATAATTTTTGTAAATAAGCTAGATAGAATTGGGGCAAATTTCAATAAAGTATTTGAAGATATAAAGAAGAATATGTCCAATAAAGTAGTTAGATTACAAGAAGTATATGATGTAGGAAGCAAAGCTGTTTATATAAAAAAACTATTTGATACATGCATGATAAATGATGATGCTATTGATGTTTTATCAGACTTAGACGAAGCATTTTTAGAAAGATATATTGGTGGAATAGAACCTGATAAAGAAGAAATACAAGAAAAGCTTTCATTATATGCAAGTGAAGGAAGTCTATATCCAGTATTTTGTGGTGCGGCAGCAATTGGACTTGGAGTTGAAGACTTATTAGATGGAATTTGTAGTTATTTTCCATTTGCAGGTGATGATTGTGAAAGTGATTTATCTGGAGTAGTATTTAAAATCGAAAGAACAAGTAAAAATGAAAAGAAGGTTTATGTAAGATTATTTGGAGGAAAAATATCTGTAAGAGATAAAATTCAAGTACCTAATAAGGAGATAGCAGAAAAAGTAAAGAAAATTAATAGGTTAGAAAATGGGGGAGTTGTTGAAGCACAGAGGATAGAAGCAGGGGATATAGGTATTTTATATGGACTTACAAGTTTCCAAGTGGGAGATGTTATTGGAATTTCAAATGATAAAATTAAAAATATATCTATAGCTAAACCAGCATTAAAAACAACAATTTCTGCAATTGATAAAGAAAAAAATCCAGAGCTATTTAAAGCATTAACATTACTTGCAGAGGAAGATCCACTACTAGAATTAGAGATGAATGACATAGATAAAGAAATTTATGTCAACTTATTCGGTGAAGTTCAAATGGAAATACTAAGTTCCATGTTAGATGATTTATATGGGAATTATAAACGAATTAAATGCAATTATTTTTTTATTATTTATTGACATTTAATTATAACTACTATAAAATATAGTGGTATAGTTTGTAGTAGAAAGAAGGGCTTAAATATATGAAAAATTATGACAACTATTTTCTTCCTGTAGATAATATGGAAGAAGCAAAAAGATATTATGAGGAAATATTGGGGTTAAAAAAGAAATTTGATTTTTCTGATAAGGGAATGGTTGCTTATAATATTGGAAATGAAGAACCTGCAATAATTTTAAAAGACAAAAATAAATTTGAGAATTTAAAGCCTACAATATGGTTTGAAGTAGAAGATGTTGCAATCTTCTATAAAGAAATGTTGAATAATGGTATAAAATTTTTGAGTGAGCCTTTTAAAATTGGAACTGGTAATGCAGTCGAGTTTGAAGATCCATTTGGAAATAGACTTGGCGTTACAGATTATATTAAGTAAGGAGTAGAGATTATGTCAAATATAGATTTGGTATTATTAGGACTTATTAAACAAAAATCACAAAGTGCTTATGATATTAAAAAAAATATAGAATATCGTAATATACCAAGATGGGTAAAAATTAGTGAACAGTCTATTTATAAGAAAGTATTACAATTAGAATCAAAAGAATATATTGTTAGCCATAAAGAGAAAGAGGGAAATATGCCAGATAAAGCAATATATACTATTACTAACAAAGGTAATGATTATTTTAATAAACTTATGAATGATATTTCAAATTCTGATGTTAGTCTATATTTGGATTTTAATATTATTATCACGAATTTAGATTTAGTAGATGATGAACAAAAAAAGATTCTTGTTTCTAATATAAAATCAAAGATATTAGAATTAAAAGAATTACTAAATGAAAGACAATCTCATAGACAACATATTCCTAATGTTGGAAAACAAATGTTCAAACAACAATTAGCATTAGTAGAAACATTAGAAAAGTGGATAATTGATTTTGAGAATAGTTTAAAAGAACAAAATTAGCAAATATTGATTTTAAGTTAAAAGATAAATTTGTAGGGAGGGAAATTCAATGAAAATAATCAACATTGGTATTCTTGCTCATGTAGATGCAGGAAAGACAACTTTAACGGAAAGTCTGCTTTATACAAGTGGAGCGATTTTAGAATTAGGCAGTGTAGATAAGGGAACAACAAGGACAGATACTATGTTTTTAGAACGTCAGCGTGGAATCACAATTCAGGCAGCAGTTACTTCTTTTAATTGGAATGACTACAAAATCAATATTGTAGATACTCCTGGACATACAGATTTTATAACAGAAGTGTATCGTTCCTTATCTGTTCTTGATGGAGCTATTTTAGTAATTTCTGCTAAAGATGGTGTACAAGCACAAACCAGAATACTATTCCATGCACTTCAAAAAATGAATATACCAACAATTATTTTTATAAATAAAATAGATCAGGATGGAATTAACTTAAATAATATTTATCAAAATATCAAAGAAAAACTTTCAAATGATATTATTGTTATGCAAAATGTAACATTAACTCCAGAAATATCAATTAAAAATATTATTGATTTAGATGATTGGGATCCTGTAATTTCCAAAAATGATAAACTTTTAGAAAAATATATTGCAGGAGAAAAATTGACTATACAAGAATTAACGTATGAAGAATATAGGTGTGTTAAAAAAGGTTCGTTGTTTCCTATATACCATGGAAGTGCTAGAAATAATATAGGGACTCAACAACTCATCGAAGCTATTTCAAATCTTTTTTGTCCTGAAATGAATGAGAATGATTCAGAACTATGTGGAAGGGTTTTTAAAATTGAATATACAGACCATAAGCAAAGATTAGTTTATTTGCGTCTTTACAGTGGAACATTACACTTACGAGATACAATTATATTGCCAGAAAAAAAGAAAGTGAAACTTACAGAAATATATATTCCTTCAAATGGAGAAATGATACAGACAAAAACAGTTTGTTCTGGAGATATTTTTATTATACCTAACAATACATTAAGATTGAACGATATTATAGGAAATGAAAAGCTTTTGCCATGCAATGTATGGAATGACAAGACTGTACCAATACTACGAACAAGAATTGAACCGATAAAAATAGAAGAGAGAGAAAAATTATTGGATGCTCTTACAGAAATTGCAGATACTGATCCTCTTTTACGTTATTATGTTGATACGATAACACATGAAATCATCATTTCTTTTTTAGGAACAGTGCAGTTAGAAGTTATCTGTTCTCTGTTGATTGAAAAATATCACATAAACATAAGAATCGAAGATCCAACCGTAATTTATTTGGAAAAACCATTACAAAAGGCAGATTATACTATTCATATTGAAGTACCACCAAATCCATTTTGGGCATCGATTGGATTATCAATAACTCCACTTCCAATTGGCAGTGGAATACAGTACGAAAGCAAAGTTTCACTCGGTTATTTAAATCAAAGTTTCCAAAATGCAGTAAGAGAAGGTATTAATTATGGACTGGAGCAAGGTTTGTATGGTTGGGAAGTAACAGATTGTAAAATATGTTTTGAATATGGTGTTTATTATAGCCCTGTTAGTACTCCCTCGGATTTTCGCTTTCTTGCCCCAATTGTACTTGAACAAACATTGAAAAAAGCGGGAACGCAATTATTAGAGCCATATTGTTCGTTTATACTTTTTACACCACAGGGATACTTTTCTCGTGCATATAATGATGCACAAAAACATTGTGCAATAATTGAAACAAGTCAATCAAAAAATGATGAAGTTATTTTTACAGGACATATTCCTGTACGTTGTATTAATGAATATCGTAATACTTTAACTCTATATACAAATGGGCAAGCAGTTTTTTTGACAGAATTAAAAGATTATCAAATTGCTACTTGTGAACCAGTTATTCAATCACGCAGACCAAATAATCGAATAGATAAAGTACGCCATATGTTTAATAAAAAAGAAAATTAAGTTACTATTCGCTAAATTACAATTTGTTAAGTAGTTGATGATATGGATAAGTATTTAGAAATCAAAAAGATTTTTGTACTGTTTAGATGTGATTATGATAGAGAAAGGATGCTAATACAATTTGGTCTGTAAGCTATGATATTAAAAATAATAGCATTTATAGGATTGATGGAAATCCAAAAAGGAAAAAATATAAAATAGATACAAGGTTAAATTTAAAGAATAATTTTATGTTTAAGGTAAATCTAAGGCAATAGAAAATTTACTTTTTTCTGTTATAATATAAGTAATAATAATTTTAAAAGTGAGTTGATATGAAAATGAGAACAGAGAAACAAATATATGATACTATACTTAATTTTGCTAAAGCAGATGATAGAATTAGGGTGGTTACTTTAGAAGGTTCAAGAACAAATATTAATATTATACCAGATGATTTTCAAGATTATGATATTACTTTTTTTGTCACAGACATGCAGAGTTTTATTAATAGTGATGAGTGGCTTAATGTTTTTGGAGAGAGACTTATTATGCAAAAACCCGAGGATATGGAATTGTTTCCAAAAGAAGAAAAAGGGTATTCATATCTTATGTTATTTTGGGACGGAGTTAAAATAGATTTGACATTATTGCCATTAGAAGTTTTAGATGAATATTTTACTTGGGATAAATTAGTAAAATTATTATTAGATAAGGATAATCGTGTTACTAATATACCAGTACCTACAGATGAAGATTATTATATAGAACATCCGACAGCACGTTCTTTTGATGATTGCTGTAATGAATTTTGGAATACTGTAACATATGTAGTGAAAGGATTATGTCGAAAGGAAATTTTATTTGCAATCGACCATTTAAATAATATTGTGCGTATGGAATTACTGCGAATGATTTCATGGAAGGTTGGAATAGAGCAAGGTTATAGTTTTAGTCTAGGAAAAAACTATAAATTTTTAGAACGATATATTTCACCTGAATTATGGAAGAAAATTCTTGCTACATATAATATGGGGTCATATACAGAAATGTGGAAATCTTTAGAATTATGTATGGGAATTTTTAGAATGGTATCAAAAGAAGTGGCACAATGTTTAAATTATTTATATCCAGATTATGATAAAAATATTAGTAATTATGTTATAAGACAAAAAGAAAAATATCAAAGATAAAACATTTCTAACATTTGATGATAAAATAATTGGATATCAAAATTATAAAGAGGGCAACAAATTACAATTTATAGGGTAAAGATAATAGGAGCCGAAAGGCTCTTATTTTTGTGCCTTGAATTTATAATCTAAGTGCAACAAAAAAAGAACTCATATCATTTTCTTGG